>JAJYSI010000260.1 GCA_021793635.1 Bacteroidota bacterium | reverse complement strand
AAAACCGCAGCAAATAAATTTTTAATCATATTATTTTATAAATATTTGGAGATTAAATGATAGAAACTTTTTAATTGACATTTTTAAAATACAAAAACCAATCCCATCTTAAAAGGTTGCTGAAAGTCTTTTAAATAACACAATATCTTTGAGGAAAGAAAGTTCACTGTAAATACTGGAAAGTAATAATAGTCGCTACTTCCGGGAACGAATATCTCTTAAATATTTCTTAAAAGTTAAAACCTGAATCAACATTACGACTGTAAAAACACCGACTAAAATTAGAATAACCGGCAATTCCATTGTTAAATCCTTATTAAAAAACAAAATTAGAAAATTTGAAAACCAAACAAATCCATTATTTACCTATGAATAATATGAACTTACTCATTAGCTGAATGTGATTTAATTCTCACACCTCAAATACCCTTTGATATTTGATTCAAGTAATTCGCTTTCCATCAAATATTAAGTAGTTATTGACTATTAATTTAAGTATGCTTAAATTATAATAAAAAACATACTTAAATATGAAGAATATATCAAAAGAAGACTATTTACGAATAATCTTCAAACACAAAAATGATAAAGACGAAATCAAACCTAACTTGATTGCCGAAAAGCTTTCTATTTCAAACGCTGCCGTAACCGATATGATAAAAAAATTATCAAGGGAAGGATATATAGAGTATGAGCGTTACAAAGGAATTCGCTTAACTGCTGCTGGAGAGGTCTATGCACGGAATATGGTTCGTCGCCATAGAATTTGGGAAATGTTTCTGAATCAGGTTGTGGGTATTCCTTGGGATAAGGTTCATGAAGAGGCAAACCATTTGGAACATTCTTCCTCTGATGAACTCATAAACAAGCTTGAAGAAATGATAGGCTTTCCGGAATATGATCCGCACGGCGATCCGATTCCATCCAAAGAAGGAAAAATGCCAAGTACTAAAAATCACATCCCATTATCATTGCTGAACGCGGGAGAATCTGCAATTGTAGTAAGGGTAAATGATTTTGACGAAAAATTTCTAATATACATTTCCGGTCTTGGAATCAAATTAAATGAGACTATAAAACTAAAAGAAAAAAGGAGCTTTGATAAATCAATGTTGATAATAATTAAAGGTAAATCATGGAACATCAGCGAAAAGCTGGCAGATAATATTTTTGTTGAAAAGAAAAAATAAAATTTCTTAGATGAAGAATTTATTAAATTCATCAATGTTGCAAACAGACGGAAGAACCAGAAGCTCGGCAGAAGAAGCGCTATCGGGAAACTCAACAAAAGGAATTTTTAAAAGATTAATTCCCTTCCTTGGGCCAGCTTTTATTGCAAGCATTGCTTACGTTGACCCTGGTAATTTTGCAACTAACATTCAAGGTGGCTCCGCCTTTGGCTATACTTTACTTTGGGTAATATTGGTCAGTAATCTTATGGCAATGATTTTGCAAACACTTTCAGCAAAACTTGGAATTGCAACAGGCAAAAATCTTGCAGAACATTGTCGAAATAATTTTAGCAAGCCAACTGTTTACGGAATGTGGGTATTGATGGAAATTGTTGCGATGGCTACAGACCTTGCAGAATTTTTGGGCGCAGCAATTGGATTTAATTTATTATTCGGTTTTCCATTAATTATCGGTGGAATACTGACGGCAATTTGCACATTTTTAATTCTTGGCTTGGAACGGTATGGATTTCGCCCTCTTGAAATTGCAATTACAATTATGCTAACAGTAATTGCAAGCAGCTATCTTATTGAAACAATACTTGATAAACCTGAATTTAAATCTCTCTTATATCACTCGTTTGTTCCACAGTTTTCGGGAACCGAAAGTATAATTCTTGCAGCAGGTATTTTAGGCGCCACTGTTATGCCCCATGCAATTTTCCTTCACTCTGCATTAATGCAACAAAGAATCACTGTAAAGAATCCAAAAAAACTTCTCAAACTTTTCCATTATGAAATTCTTGACGTAACAATTGCGATGGGAATTGCGAGTCTGGTTAATATGGCAATGTTAATTATGGCAGCATCAACATTTTATCAACGCGGGTTTACTCATATTGCTACAATAGAAGAGGCCCACATAACTTTGCAACCATTGCTGGGAAAAGCTGCAAGTTGGATATTTGCAATTTCTCTTCTTGCTTCCGGATTATCCTCCTCTACAGTCGGAACAAGCGCAGGACAAGTAATGATGCAAGGATTTCTTCATAGACATATTCCGGTTTGGCTAAGACGTCTAATTACCATAATACCTTCTATCACCGTAATAGCTCTTAGCTTTGATCCTACAAGAACACTCGTTATTAGCCAGGTTGTTTTAAGCTTTGGTCTTCCGTTCGCAATTATTCCTTTAATAATTTTTACAAGGGAAAAAAAATTAATGGGGATTCTTGTTAACAAAAAAATCACTACTTTTATTGTGTCTGTTATTGCCGTTTTAATTATATTCTTAAATATTTACTTAATCTACCAGGTATTATTTGTTGGATAAATTTCTACTAAAGCGCTTATTAGTTCCGCTTGACGGTTCACCGTTAGCAGAATCTGTTTTACCAGCTGTGGCTTTTCTTGCCCAAAAATTACATACTTCTGTTACCTTAATACACATCATAGAAAAAGATGCGCCCGAAAAAGTACATGGACAGAGACATCTTAAGCTGTCAAAACAGGCAGAAGGATATTTAGAATCAATTGCAGGACTTGATATATTCAAAGGAATAAAAGTTGAAATTCATGTCCACGAAGAAAAAGTAAGCGATGTTCCCAAAAGTATAGCCGATCATATAAAAGAATTGAATCAGGATATTGTTATTTTGTGTGCTCATGGTAATGTACGATTGCACGGAATGATATTTGGTTCGGTAGCGCAACAAGTAATTTCAAGAGGTAAAACACCGGTTTTATTAATTAATCCATCAGCAAAAAATTTGAGCGGCGAATATCATTTCAAAAATTTTCTTATTCCATTGGATGGGAATCCAGATCATGAACATGCTTTGAGCTATGCTTCCGGATTAGCAAAATTATGCGAAGCAAAGATTCATCTCGTTATGGCAATCCCTAATTTTGGGACAATGTCGGGAGAAGTATCTCCCGCAAACCGCTTTCTTCCTGCCACAACTTCCAAAATGATGGATATGCTTGTAACCGATGCAGAAGAATACCTGGTGAGCCTGAAAGAAAAGTTTAAAGAATTCAATTTAATAATATCTACAAGCGCTAAAAGAAATGACCCTGCAATAGCTATTTTAGAAACAGCAGAAGAGAATAATTCGGATTTAATTATTCTTGCAACCCACGGTACAAAAGGAGCAGAAGCATTTTGGGAAGGAAGCATTACTCCTAAAATTAGCAAGATAAGCAAGATCCCTCTCTTACTTGTCCCGGTTTAGAAATAAATATTTATGAATGAAAACTTGGTTTGAGAGACCGGTATCTAGGAAAATTCGCTACATGAATTACAAAGGATGTAAACATAGGGCTTATACCGCATCACATGTAAAAAAATGGTCCGTCTAAAAATTACTTCGTTTTTTATCAAATGAGCCGGGCTATTATAAATGCCGCCGCTGCCGCTAAACCCCCGATAAATATAGTTTGAAGACCTCCTCGCCAAGGATTAATGCCCGTAAATTTTCCTTTAACGAATCCGAAGATAAACAATGCAGCTAAAGTAACCACTACAGAAACGTAAAGAGAAATCATTATATCTTTTAAAAAAATATAAGGCGCAAGAGGAATTAATCCACCAAATATATAGGAAAAAGCAATCGTGGAAGCGCTTTTAAGTGCGCGCTTAGGATCGGGGGCTTCGAGACCAAGTTCAAATCTCATCATAAAATCAACCCACTTATCTTGATTTTTAGAAAGCGCTGCAGATATTGGCTTAATTTGTTCATCACTTAAGCCGTAATCTTGAAATATCTCCTCCACCTCTTCTATTTCGACATGAGGTAATTTTATTGTTTCATCAATTTCTCTTTGACGCTCGGAGTTATAATGTTGAAGGTCTGTCTTAGCTGCAAGATATCCGCCGAGTCCCATGGCAATAGAACCCGCTGCTATTTCTGCAAATCCGGCAGTAACAACAATATTCGTAGCGGCTACTGCGCCCGTCAATCCTGCGGCTAATGCAAATGGTACAGTTAATCCGTCTGACATTCCTATTACAACGTCTCTGACTGTTTCCGAAGAGGTAAAATGTTTTTCTGTATGTGGAGTACTTGGCATAAAATTCCTTTCTTAACATTTAATAACGTAATTAAACTAATTAACTTTGGATTAAATAATAATTAATTGAATGTTTTATATCAAATTAAAGAAAAATATTATCTGTAGAATAAAAGCAAATAAATTTATATTTCATTTTTATTGAAAACTACTTTAGCGTTCTACAAAGAATAATTCTTTATTCCACTTAGTTTAACATTTGGGTTATTAGACGTGTCCTTTATATAGATGCACAAATGTATTAGATTTGCTACCGTTTTTTAATCGCCACAAATCAAATGAAAAAATTTAAAGTTTTATTATTCTATAAGTATGTTCATTTTAATGAACCCGAAAGGTTTATGCACGATCATCTTTCGTGGTGCAATAATAATGACATCAAAGGAAGAATATTCATTGCTACGGAAGGAATAAACGGAACTGTTTCAGGCAACATAGAAAATATTAGTAGATACAAATTATTATTGCGAAGCTATCCTGAGTTCAATGACATTATTTTCAAAGAAGATGATGAAGATGAACACGCTTTTAAGGAAATTCATGTCAGGGTGAAAAAGGAAATTGTTCATTCGAATTTGGATATTAGATCACTTCGGAACGGCGGCAAAAGATTGACCCCTGAAGGTCTTTTAAGATTTTATGAAGAAGGAAAAGAGTTTATTATTGTCGATGCCAGGAACTGGTACGAGAGTAAAATTGGAAAATTCAAAAACGCCATTACGCCACCTATGAAAAATTTCAGAGAGTGGGCGCAAGCTGCAGAGATGCTAAATGATTTCAAAGATAAAACCGTTGTTACTTATTGTACCGGAGGAATCAGATGTGAAAAGGCTTCCGCGTATTTGGTTGAAAAAGGATTCAAAGATGTTTACCAACTTGATGGCGGGATAGTTACTTATACAAAAATATTCCCGGACACTTATTGGGAAGGTGGGATTTTTATTTTCGACGAACGGCGTGTAGTTAACCCTAACAGCGACCCAAAATTAAAATATATTTCCAATTGTTATTTCTGCGGTGAGCCTACTTCTTACTACATCAATTGCCATAATTTAAAGTGCGATAAAATATTGGTGGCATGCCACAGATGCAAAAAAGAAAATGATTATTGCTGGTCAGAAGAGGGATGGAATTCTCCGTTCAGACGGTGCCCCTCGACCAGGTCCACCGTCGATTGGGAGCCCGGATGGTGCCCTTCGGCGGGTACCTGATGCCGATGCAGTACAGCAGCATC
>JAJYSI010000259.1 GCA_021793635.1 Bacteroidota bacterium | reverse complement strand
TCATTTAGTATTTTTACCATTCACACCTTTTATAAAATTATCCCACCATTCCGTTTTTATAATGTCAAATTTAGCCTTCTGCTTTGGAGTTAAAACAGTTTCAATTTGAGCTAAGGTTTTCTCAGAGTTCTCTTCGGAAAAATTATTTTTAGTAATGAACGAAGATAGGATAGTTTTTATTTCATTTTTTTGAGAGTCATTAAGTAAAATTTTAAACTGGAGTTTTTCTGCCGATAATTCTGCCTGTTTTCCATTAACGATTGAGGCAGCGGAATCACTCATCGGGAAATTATACATTGAAAGAGCCAAGAAGATTATTACGATAAGTGCCGAAACTTTGGTTTTCATCCTTTACCTAAATGTTTTTTTCTTTCATTCAAAAGCTAACATGACTTTAATCTAATGTCAATACAATAATGCCATCGGTTTTATTCGCAACCGCATGCAAGGGTTTCACTTTTAGCTTTTTCAAATGATTCTTTTCCTTCTTTGAAGGATAAATATGCAATTCCGATTGAGCCGATTAAATCTATATATCCAATTTTAACAAAAATATAAATCAAACTTGAAGCAAGAAGAATAATTGAAAGATTAAAGCATGTGCGGGTGCAGTTAGCATCTGCAATTATTGCATCTGAATTCAAAGCTTTGCCCGCCTTCAATTTATGTTTCATTAGTATGTACATGGAAAGAATAGAAATGATTGAAACAATTATTCCCGGGATTGTGGTATCCGGTTTAACATTCTGAATTATATTTAATATTGAACCGGCAATTAAACCGGCAGTAAGAATATAAAAACAAGTGCCGGTAATCTTAAGAGCAAAACGTTCAAAATCATCCCTTGAATTGACACTGGAATATTTCATTCGTAAGACCATGTGTGCTACGCCAAGTCCGGAAATAACCTCTACAAAACTGTCAATTCCAAAGCCAAGCAGAGCTAATGTATTATCGCTTAAACCGTAAAATATTGAAACTCCGCCTTCAAGGAAATTATAAAATATAGTAATAAAGCTTAAGATTAAGGCAATATTCAGATATTTTCTATCACGCTCATGCATAATATTTTCAAACAATTTTTTTATTAAAGTTCGCAATATACAAGAATAAGCATTAGTGAAGTTTTAAACCGGAGCTATATAAAATTCACTGTGATTCAGTACATAAACAATTAAAATAAGATTAGGCAATTTTGCGCTCAATTTAATTAAACTACTTATTGTAAAATTAATTTAGGAGTGCTAAAATGAATCTGCGTCGTTTATCGCTGGTGTTAGTATTATTACTTTCATTCACCGGCTTTGTAGTTTCAACCTCGTTTGCCCAAAATGGTCAACAGCATAAGAAGGTTGCGAAGAAAGAAAATGTAATGCATAAAAAAACCACTAAATGGTCTAAGACTAATAAGTCCAAAAAGATGGCTTCAAAAACTTCGCATAAGAAATGGACAAAGAAAGGAACAAAGAATGCCAAGTGGACAAAATCTAAGAAATCCATGGCTTCTAAGAAAGAGATGAAGAACTCTAAGATGATGAGTAAGAAATCAAATAAAGTAATGAAATCGAAGAAGAGCGGAATGTAATTTTCATCAAAAACATTTTAAAAGGCTTGCGGAAATCCGCAAGCTTTTTTTAACTTTTATGAAACTGACTAATTTTAGCAGGCTTATTAAATAAAAATAAAGGATATAAATGAAGGGTAAAATATTTCTAATTCTGTCAGTGATATTTTCTTTAAATCTTAATGCTCAGGTCTTAAATCAGTCTCTGCAGTCGTTAAGAGGAATAAATAAAGCAGCCATTGTAGTGGAAACTTTCAATCAAGTCCTTCATGAAAGCGGATTAAAAGAAGATGAAATAAGAAGCGATGCATGGTTTGAGCTTCAATCCGCAGGCATTACAATATTAAATCAAAAAGCTTCCCACGATGTTTCCGGTTCGCCTTATCTCTACATTAATTTAGGCGCTGTAAAATCGAAGAACGAGGACTTGTACGCCGTAAGTATAAATGTTGAATTCAGACAAGACGTTTCTCTTGTTCGTAATAACAAAATTAAATTTTACGGTGCGCCGACCTGGTCGAGATCCAGCATAGGTTTATTTACTAAAGATAAAATTTCAGAAGTTAGAAGATTTACCAAAGACGTAGTTGCATCATTTGTGAAAGACTATTTACTTGCTAATAAGATGAGTAATAATTGATTTTATTTTAGAATAATTACACTTCAAACTAAATAAATTTGGAGTATGAAAATTGACCATCGGTTAATTATTAAACCGGCATTTTTACTTTTATTCATATTATTGCTTGGAAAAGGGATTAAATTCGATACATTGAGCCGGTATAATTCTTGTTGTTCGTACTAATTAAATCTAATAATTATTTACTCGCATGTTTAGAAGATTCACTTTCCGTTCAAGAGGTTATAAAACTAATAACTGTTTAATTATATGGATCTAAGATGAGAAAGGATGAAACTTATGAGTACTGCCATTTATAAATCAATTAAGTATAAAATAGATAAGCCGATGGCTATATTATTCCTCTTAATAAGCCTGCCATTTGTAATTATTTTTGCAGTGATAGTTGGATTTGAATTGAAAGCTTTTCCTTTTATTATTCAGGAAAGAGGATTATCGTTTGATAACTGCAGACTCAAGATTTATAAATTCCGTACAATTAAAAAACATTCTAATAAGTTTTTCGGCGATATAAGAAACGTATTCGATAAGCAGTATTTAAAAGAATATGTTCCTCCTTTCTGCAGATGGCTTAGAAAAACCGGGTTTGATGAACTACCGCAGTTGATAAATGTAATAAAAGGTGAGATGAGTTTAATTGGTCCCCGCCCCTTAACTTTGGTTGACCTCGGAATTATTGAAATCGAAGACAACCTTTCTTATGACAAACTTGATAAAATTTCAATCAAACCTGGTATTACCGGATTTTGGCAAGTGTACGGCAGCCGAAGCCAGGGAATTATAAATATGATTTGGCTTCAAGAATATTATGAGGAAAATATTTCATTTCTTTTAGATATGAAAATATTTTTTTCTACACTGCCATTAATATTTTTAGGGAAGCATACTGACACAATTATTGACAATAAACTAGCGATAAAAAATAGTTTATTAGGGAACAGTATAAGTCAATCATCTTTTATGTTATGAGATATTAAGATGAATATTTAGTCGAACTAAACTAGGACTTCTCCTTACATCTTCATTTTATAAAAATTAAAGCTAAAATCGGGGATATTTTTGCAGTTTTGAAAAATTTACATCAGATTACTCCATTTTTGATAATAAATATTCTAAATCTCCATTGAAATTTCAGATGAATAAGTGTTTAATCTTTCAGCATGGTTTTTGCTTTTGTTTGTTATTGACTAAATTTTAAAGGAATCGTAGCAATATGTCCAGCGAAGAAAAAGCAGTTGAGATTTTCAAAGAGGAATTTAATTGTGCACAAGCTGTACTCGCAGCTTTCAGCAGTAAATACGGGATGGATGAAAAGGAAGCAAAAAAAATTGCATGTGGATTCGGTGCAGGCTGCGCCAGACAGTCTTTAGCATGCGGCGCTGTTAATGGTGCCTACATGGTTATAGGATTAAAGCATGGACGAACTGAAAAAGATGACCTTACAGCACGTGACTTAACATATCAGAAGACAAATGAGTTTGCTGAAAAATTTAAATCATTACATGGAAGTATAAACTGTACTGATTTGCTGGAATGCAATCTCGGAACAGAAGAAGGTCAGAAAATATTTCAGGAAAAGGAACTGGTAAAGAAAAAGTGTCTTTATTATGTAAGAGATGCTTGCCGGATATTAGAAGGAATGGAATTCTAATACTCATTTCTTCAATTTACTTTTAGAAAGTAAACAGGTATTTTTAGTACTGTTATTTAAGGTATATCGGAGAATAGTAATGACGAATACTACGAAAATTGCTGTATCGTTAAATAAAAAGATACTTGAAAAAATAGATAGATTAGTTGAAAAGAAAATTTTTCCTGATAGAGAAGTTGCAATACAAAAGGCAATAGAGGAAAAATTTTTTCGTCAGAACAAATCTCGATTAGCTGATGAGAGTAGTAAATTAAATCCTGATGAAGAACAGTCTTTGGCAGAAGAGGGAATTAAAAGGGACAGTGAGGAATGGATGGAATACTAAGAGGTGATATTTTCTGGGCAAACTTAGAACCCGTTATTGGAAACGAGCAAGCGGATAAAAGACCGGTTCTGATTTTAAGTGCAGATGTCTTTAATGAAAACTCCGGAACTGTAATTGCAGTGGCATTAACAAGTAAAAAACCTAAAGCATGATTCCCGCTTACCCTCGAAATAAATTCAAAAAATCTACCAAAGAAATCTTGGATTAAGATTAGTCAAATTAGAACGTTGTCAGTAAAAAGATTAGAAAGTAAAATTACTCAAGTAAAAGATGAAGAATTAGAAAGAGTTGTTGAAGGTCTTAATGAAATTATTGGTAGTTGAAACTTAAAAAAAGTCCGCATTAAACAGCGGACTTAGATTATCATAATAGAAATGTTTTTAAAATCCAAGCAGCGTAATCGAATGCTTCGCTAAATCAACAAGGGGAGTGAAGTACACACCGAATATCAGCACCGGCGCTACTAAAGCTACCACCATTACAAGCGAACCATAAGATGCAGAAAATGCCGGAACTTCTTTCTCCGATTTATCAAGATATAAATGCTTCAAAACTTTGATATAGTAATAAAGAGAGACGACAGTGTTCAGAAGCGCTATTACGGCTACTGCAATCATCTTTGCATCTACCAAAGCGATGAAGATGTAAAGCTTGCCGATAAAGCCGGCAGTCGGCGGTAAACCGGTAAGAGAAACTAAAAATATTCCGAGAGAAGCTCCGAGAAACGGTGATGAGTAACCTAAACCTTTGTAATCGTCAAGCTCTTCGCTTCCAATCTTGTTGGCGATAAGCATTACAACATAGAAAGCACCAAGGTTCATCAGTGCATAAACGATGAAGTAAATAAGTATCGCTGTAATTCCTTCGTTGGACATTACAGCCAATCCAAGCAGCAAATATCCGGCATGAGCAATACTTGAGTAGGCGAGAAGCCTTTTCATGTTTGACTGCCAGAGCGCTGCAAAATTACCCAGCGTCATCGTTAAGATTGAAATGATGACGATGAACGTCTTCCAATCGATTATTCCAAGCAGATGCCAGAAACCTTCTGCATCAACTGACTGCATAAATGTAATCTTTATAAATCTGATTAGCAGCGCGAAGCCGGCGGCTTTACTTGCGATTGAAAGATAAGCAGTAATCGGAAGAGGAGCACCTTCGTAAACATCCGGAGTCCAGAAGTGAAACGGTGCCGCTGATATTTTATATCCGATTCCTACAAAGATTAAAATTCCGGCAAGAACAAAAGTTAAGCTTTGAATCTGCGGAGCTTGAATAAGAGAATTTATTTCATAAAGATTTGTGCTACCGGTAATTCCATAAATAATTG
>JAJYSI010000258.1 GCA_021793635.1 Bacteroidota bacterium | reverse complement strand
TACGTGTACTTTTGTCTTGATATCCCGTTATGAAACGGGACAGGCGCCAGTACCAAAAAATCAAGACTGCAAATAAATCGCTATCCGCCGCGGCGGATTACTTCATTCCGCTACAGAAAAAGAACTCGTCCGGTAGGAACCGGACTCAAACAGCTTTTTCTGTTTAACGCTCCATTACGTAAAATTTATTAACGCGATTTATTTGAGGTCGATTGGGAAGGCCATATAATATGAAGGAAATGGAAATAGGTTTTCGAGTGTAAATTTAAAGGACACGGCTATACATGGGATTTCTCCTCCCTTCTGTTGTCGAAATGAAAACTATTTAGCGAGCAAATTCATGCAATTCTTTTAATGTGCGAAGGCATAAATTTTATCGGGAAATGGCTTTATTTGTGTTCAAGGAAGCAATAGGAAATTTGGAGCGCTAGGTTAAGAGAAGATTACTAATGTTTTTTGGCGGGGTTATTGGCTTATCTAAACAACACAAACTATAAATAAATTGGCAGATTACCGGAGCCAAGGCGTATTTTTTGCCGGTGGAACGGAGCAAGGGAAAAAGTGATATATTTTTTCAGTCACTTTTTTACTTGCGAAGTGTAGCAGCAAAAAATATGACTGAGCGGGTGTTCGGGAAAATAATGACAAGGGATGTAGCATACGACTGTGAAAAGTAATTTGAAAAAGTTTATGCTTTTATAAGTTGAAGATCAAAGAAATAATTGTTAATTTTAATAAAAAAGTTCAAAGCCTAATGGAATCACAAAATAATAAATTGAATTCTAGATTAAGTTTTAGAGGAAAGGCATTCCGGAACTTTCTTAAGAATGAATTCAAGTTAATAATGTTCGGAAAGACGAAGGATAGAGTCAAAAAGTCCCTACTCAGTCCCTACTTTAAAGTAAAAATCATCGGGATTCTTTAATTCTTATAAAAAGAAAACCTTCAAAATATGATATTTTTGAAGGTTTTATGTGGGCTCGGGAGGACTTGAACCTTCGACCCGCTGATTATGAGTCAGCTGCTCTAACCAACTGAGCTACGAGCCCTTTTTTTGTATGCAAAAATAATACTTCTATTCCCTTTTTGCAAAATTCTCATGACGATTAGGAAAATTTAATTGTATCTTTTGTAAACGTACTGAATGATCCCTATCTTTTTCCCATCTTTATCAGACCTTATTTCTTCAATCAAATTATTTCGATCATACTGATATGAGATTCTCTCTTCTAAATTGCCGTCGCCGTTATAGCTTTCAGATAGAATTTTCTTCCTATCTTCATTATACTTGTTAATAATCTTATAGTCTAATTTACCGCTTACATCATACCAGAGATCATCAATAAGATTTCCATTTTCATCATATTTGTAAATATAATACTTCTCCATCTCCCCTTCCATATTATATCTTATTGCTTTGATCTTGTTGCCATACTCATTGTATTCGTATGTGTACTTTTTTACTTCTTTGCCTGTCGTATCATATCTTAAAGTCTCAGAGAGATATCCTTTGGCATCATATTCATAAGTATAACGCGATTCTATTTTCCCCTGATTATCGTAAAAAATTGTCTCGGTTAAAAAACCATTTTGGTTAAATTTTTGTTGAGAATATCTTTCTCCGCGTCCTAATTTATTGCGTGAAACATAATTAAATTTTATTTTATCAATTGAGAGTATTCTCGAATTATGGATAAATTCTCGTTCAACTAAAGAATTGTTCTTAATCAGAGTCTCTGTAGGGACAACTTTAGATAAAGGCTTGGGAGTTAATTCTTTAGAAATCCTCTGTGTTGATGAACATCCTGCAATAACAAAGATCATTGCCAGGCTTAAAATCAATTTACGGATTTCATCCCATTTAATTCTCAGAAACGATATTTTATCATTTAAATTCATTCTAAAAATAATTACTTTAATTTTGAATATGCTTCAAGCAATTTCTTTTTTGTTGAAAAAAGGTCTTGCGAAATAATTTTCACTTCACCAAGAACCGGCATAAAGTTAGTATCTCCGTTCCAACGTGGTACAATGTGAAAATGGATATGATCATCTATTCCAGCGCCGCTCACTTTTCCTAAATTAGCGCCAACATTAAATCCTTCCGGGGAAAAAACATCGGTCAATGCTTTTTGTGCTTTCTGAAGATTCAGCATAATCTCATTATTTTCTTCCTCAATAAGCTCTGTGAAGTCGCTTAAATGACGATTGGGAACAACCATCAAATGACCGTTATTGTATGGATAAAGATTCAAAATTGTAAAAGTAAATTTGCCTTTATCTACAAGAAGATTTTCTATATCAGCAGGATTTACTTTTGCTGCTTCGCATAGGAAGCACCCTTTGTTTGAGTGTTTTTCTTTAATTGAATCAATATACTGCGAGCGCCAGGGCGACCAAAGTTTTTCCATTGAACCTCTTCAAAATAAAAGAGCGGCTATATTAGCCGCTCACTAATTTAATGTCCTTCTTCTCTGGACTTTTTATATTCTTCAACAATTTTTTGTTCA
The DNA here is from genome assembly GCA_021793635.1 of Bacteroidota bacterium. The sequence continues at coordinate 3,044 of JAJYSI010000258.1, read as the reverse complement.
ACTTCTTTTGGAACTTCTTCATAATAAGCAAAGTGCGTTTTATGTGCGCCTCTACCCTGAGTTAAGCTACGCAGATTTGAAGAATATTTATGAAGTTCCGCTAAAGGAATATGTGCTTTAATTTTTTGAAAATGTCCGTCTGAATCCATCCCGAATATTTTCCCGCGTCGGCTTGAAATATCACCCATAACATCGCCCATATATTCTTCCGGAACGGTGACTTCGATCTCATAAATCGGTTCAAGAAGAACAGGCTTTGCTTCAAGGAAGCCCTTTTTGAAGCATTGCGAAGCCGCAAGCTTAAACGACATTTCATCGGAGTCAACATCATGATATGTACCGTCAAACAAAGTAACTTTAATGTCAACTACCTCATTACCTGAGAGTACGCCTTTCTGCATCGTGTCAATTATTCCCTTTTCAACAGCAGGAATAAACCTTCCCGGAACAACACCGCCGACAATAGCATTTACAAATTCAAATCCCTTACCTCTTGCTAGCGGTTCCATTTTAAAATGGACATGCCCATATTGCCCTCTTCCGCCGGATTGTTTTTTATGTTTATATTCGGCGTCGTCAACTCTGCCTTTTATGGTCTCCCGGAACGGAACTCGAGGTTCAACAAGATCAACATCAACATCATATCTTTCTTTCAATCGTTTTACAGCCAAACTAAGCTGAAGTTCACCTTGTCCGGAAATAATTGTTTGAGAAATTTCAGGATCAAACTTAACGCTAAATGAAGGATCTTCTTCATGAAGTGTGTGCAAGCCCGAGGCAATTTTATCCTCATCGCCTTTAGCTTTTGGAACGATTGCGCTTCTAATAACAGCTTCAGGAAACTCAATCGGTTTAATAATAACGGAAAGATTTTTCGAAGTTAAGGTATTATTAGTGTGGGTATCTTTCAATTTTACAACAGCACCCAAGTCACCGGCTAAGAGCTTTGGCGCTTCGGTGCGGTTATGTCCGTTTAGAGTTGATAGTTGGCTCAATCTTTCTGATTTTGAATTAGTTTGATTTACCAAATCCATTCCCGCTGCAACATATCCGGAATAAACCTTGAAAAGTGAGAGTTCTCCGACATGCTGTTCCGAAAGAGTCTTGAATATGAAAAGTACAGGCTCGCCTTTTGCATCCGGCTTCAGAAGAAGCTTATTATTGCTTTCCTTACGCAGCACTTCTTCGCCAACCCTATCTGCGGGTGAAGGGAAATATTTTGATGAGAAATCCAGGAAGTTATTAATTCCAACAGCCTTAGAAGCAGAGATTGCAAATACCGGAGATAAATTTCTTTTCATCAGAGCAAGCTTTATTCCTTTATCAAGATCTTCAGGAGAAAGATTGCCGTCTTCTAAATACTTATTCATTAATTCTTCAGTAGTTTCGGCAACTTTTTCTATAAACTCTGTTCGATACTTTTCTGCTGTTTGCAACAATTCAGCAGGAATATCCGATTCGGTAACTTTTTTACTACCAACTGCGCCGTATTTATAAGCCTTCATTGCAACAACGTCAATGACCGTATCAAAGTTAATTCCTTCGTTTACAGGAAAAGTAACCACGATTGCTCCGGATGATAGTCTATCCTTTGCCTGCAATTCTGTTTTAGTAAAAGTAGAATGTTCATTATCAATTTTATTAATTATAATAGCGGAAGGTAAGCCGAATTCATTTACAAACCTTCCGGTAGTTTCTGAACCTACTTCAACGCCTTCAGCAGATTTCAGAACCATAACCGCAGTATCGCAAACGCGCATTGCAGTTTTAACGTCTCCCAGAAAGTCGGCGTAGCCGGGAGTATCTAACAAGTTAATTTTTGAGTTGTTCCATTCAAAGTTTAATAAAGAAGTTGAAATTGAGATTTGTTTTTCGATTTCCGTAGGGCTATAATCTGAGGTTGTAGTGCCATCTTGAATAGTTCCGATTCTATTTATGACACCGGTAGTATATAATAAAACTTCGGATAAAGTAGTTTTACCACTTCCTCCGTGACCAATTAATGCAACATTTCGGATTGATTCAGCACCATATTCTTTCAAGGGATTTCCTCCTAAGCTTCAGGGTGAGACAATAATGTTTTGATTATTTATTTTCTTTTGTAGGCATTCCAAAAAGCGCTTACAGCATTAGAAATAGCAGATAGATTTTTTATAAATTCAAAAATTGAGGTTTCAAATCCACCTCTTATCTTTTCTTCTAAGTCTAAAATTGTATCAACGCGATCTCTTACTTCAGTTACAATATTTTTCCCGATATAAACCTGATCTTTTATTTCTTCAGAAATATAATTTAGCTTTTCGCTTAAAGCGGTCGTAGATATAATTAAAGGTTTAATTTGAGTTGAAATATCCAGAAGACTTTCTTGAATGCCCTTTACTGAACTTGTAACTCGATTAAGAAAAATAACAAGAGCTATACAAAGAGCGCTCGCAGACAAAAGCAAAATTATTTCAAATACAGAAACTATTTCCATAAGTTTTTTTCAGGATTATTAGCTATGAATTTTTGGTATTTTTATAAGCGTCAACTCCGGCTTTGAAAGCTGACTTCAAATTATCAGTTTCCTTTTCAATAGTTTCTTTGCCAGCCGAAAGGACGGTGTTAGCTTTCGCTTTAGCATCGTTAAAAATCTTTTCGGCATCTTTCAGTAATTCTTCCGATTTCACTTTTGCTTCGGAAATTAATTTGTCGGATTTTTTTCTTCCGTCATTAATTAAATCTTTTGCTTTGTCTTTTGCCTCGTTAATATACTCATTGGCATCATCCATAAGACTATCAGTTTTAGATTTAATATCTCCGCGCAATTCTTTACCGCTTTTAGGAGCATAAAGTAATGCAAAAATAGCACCAATTGCTCCGCCGGCAATAAAGCCTATTAAAAAATTTTTCCCTGAACCATTATCTTTTGACATAGAATCACCTTTTATGAAATTTTTCTACTAAAACAATATAACAACCGCCCTTCTAAAAATCAAGGCGAAGAGCGGTTTTCATAATTAAACATTCTACATATTTTTAACTATCTCTTTGCTATTTTGATT
>JAJYSI010000257.1 GCA_021793635.1 Bacteroidota bacterium | reverse complement strand
CTGCTCCCGGAATTTTGATTGAAAAGGATAATAAAATATTTATAGTCATGCCGGGCGTTCCTTTTGAAATGCACAAAATGATGGAGTCTTATGTCATCCCTAAATTAAAAGATAAATTAGCCGATCTCGGTTATTCGATTAAAATTACTACGCTGCAAACCACCGGTATCGGTGAATCTGTCCTGTTTGAAAAGTTAGGTGATTTGAATGAGTTATTAAATGGCGGTAAATTAGCGTTCCTTCCAAGTCAGTTTGGAGTTAAATTAAGAATTACTGTTAGGGAGGAAACGGAGGAGCTTGCTAATAATAAAATGAGCGAAATTGTACAAAGAATTCGAGGTAAAGCAGGTAGATACATCTTTTCAAATGAAGATGAACCTCTTGAAGAGGTTGTTGCCCGATTGCTAAAAGAAAGAGGACAAACTATAGCTATTGCAGAGTCATGCACTGGAGGATATATTTCAAATTTACTTACGAATATTAGCGGCAGTAGCCAGTACTATGAAAGGGGAATTATTTCATATAGCAATGCTTCAAAAGTAGAAATATTAAAAGTTAATGAGGACACAATTTCTCAATTTGGAGCCGTTAGCCTGGAAGTTGCCCGGCAAATGGCTGAAGGTATAAAATCAATTAGTGGTACCGACATCGGTTTATCTGTAACTGGTATTATGGGTCCTACTGGAGCCGGAATTGATAAACCGATTGGGCTTGCCTATATCGGTATTTGCGACGATAAGGTTTGTACTGCAAAAAAATTTAATTTTGGCGATGACCGTATCAGAAATAAACAAAGAGCAGCTCAAGCTGCGTTGGATATGATTAGAAGATATATTTTAGGAATCTCATTCGATGAATAGATTATTTGTTGCCTTAAAAATACCTGAAAATGTTGTCGATGAAATTATCTTTCATCGGAATAATGCATTCCCGGATTATGATAGATTTAAATGGGAACCGTTTGAGAAAATTCATATTACATTAAGATTCATCGGCGAAGTTGAATCCGAAATGATTCAGCCAGTTTCTGAAGTCCTTAATTTTATTGAAGAATTTGATAGCCTGATATGCAGATTAACAAAGTTTTCTTTTTTCTACGTTGGTGATCAGCCGAAAGTTCTTAACCTAGGCGTCCAAACTGATAGGAAAATTTATGAACTTGTTGAAAAAATTAATCTAAAACTTGAACAATTATCAATTGTACCTGACAAAAAAAGGTTTATTCCCCATATAACCCTAAAACGAATGAAAGGAAATGAAGGAGGATATTTTGTTAATCAGTTTATAAGTTATTATCTTCCTAAAATAAATTTTGAAATCTATGAGGCAGCTTTGATAGAAAGCAAGCTGCTCGCGGTAGCTTCAGAGTATACTATTATTAAAAATTATCTTTTAAGATGAAGGGAAAAATAAATGAGCGCTGATCAAGAACAAAAGTTAAAAATTATTGATGATGCTATTGCCAGCATCGAAAAAACTTATGGCAAAGGCTCTATAATGAAGTTAGGGGACGGAGTTGTCAATCCGGTGGAATCTATTCCTACAGGTTCAATATCGTTAGATGTAGCTCTCGGCATCGGCGGTGTACCCCGCGGAAGAGTAACTGAAATATATGGTCCTGAATCAAGCGGAAAAACAACCCTCTGCCTTCATATAATTGCCGAAGCACAAAAAGCAGGCGGTTTAGCCGCTTTTATCGATGCTGAACACGCTTTGGATGTTAATTATGCAAAAAGGCTTGGCGTTGATACTGCCAATCTTCTATTATCTCAACCTGATTTTGGCGAGCAGGCTTTAGAAATTACCGATACGCTTGTTAGAAGCAATGCGCTTGATATAATCGTTATCGACTCTGTGGCAGCGCTCGTTCCCCGTTCTGAAATTGAAGGGGAAATGGGAGATGCTACGATGGGTGTTCAAGCACGGCTAATGTCGCAAGCTCTTAGAAAATTAACGGGAGCTATCTCAAAATCAAAAACTTCTGTAATTTTTATTAACCAGTTAAGAAGCAAAATCGGTGTAATGTTCGGCAGCCCGGAAACTACAACCGGCGGAAATGCTCTTAAGTTTTATGCTTCGCTTCGATTGGATATCCGGAGAATAGCAGCAATAAAAGAAGGCAATGATGTAGTAGGAAATAGAACTAAAGTGAAGATCGTGAAAAGTAAAGTCGCCCCCCCTTTTAAGGAAGTAGAGTTTGATATTCTGTATAATGAAGGTATTAGCAAAACCGGCGACCTTCTTGATTTGGCAACAAATCTTGGCGTCGTCAAAAAAGGCGGAGCATGGTTTACTTATGAAGAAGATAGATTCCAGGGACGCGAGCAGTTTAGACAAAAGCTTATTGAATTGCCAGCACTATATTCGAAACTTGAAAAGGAAGTCAAAACAAAATTAGGTATTCTAAAAGAAGAAAAGGTCGAGGAAAAAACAGCTCCTAAAGAAAAGAAAGGCGCTAAGTAATCTTTTAAATCTAAGAAATGAAGATTGTTAAAGTAGCAAAGAAGAACGACAACACAATTATTGTCTTTCTCGACAATAACGAAAAACTCTTCCTCTCTTATGAGGTTTTTTTGAAGAACGGCTTAAAGAAAGATGACGAAATTTCTGAAAGCCGTTTTTCTTTTTTAATCCGAGAAAACCAAAAATATTTTATTAAACAAAGAGCTTATAATTTTCTTTCAAGAAGATCTCACTCTCAGTTTGAATTGATCAATAAACTTAAACAAAAAGGGTATGATTCGGATTTGATTATCCCAATTATTGAGGAATTAAAAGAAAATAAATATTTGGATGATTTAGAATTTAGCCGCGAATTTACTAGTGAAAATATTCGCAGGAAACGATGGGGAACGTATAAAGTTAAGTCTGAACTAATTAAGAGACATATCGATAGAGATATAATCTCAGTAGTTTTAGCTGAGAATTTTAATCCCGAAAATGAATCCGAAAACGCTTTAGCTCTTGGGGCTAAAAAGCTTAAATTGCTTACAGTTAAGCCACTTGCTAAAGAAAAAATAGAGCAGAAGCTTTATTCTTATCTCAGTACAAAAGGCTTCGATTTTGAAGTCATTCAAAAAGTGATTAATTCTCTATTGGACGAGTAGAACCCTAATCATTTTATTTTATTATTCAAGCTTAAAATCATTGACGAAATTGCTTCAATGCTAATATTTTCGGAAGCAGTTTTTAGCTCAAACCACTTTCGCTTTCTGAGTGTCTTGTGTGGATAGTCTTCCAATACTTCAATTACCTCCATAGTAAAAACTTTTGTGTGACACACCCCGATGGATTTGTAATTCTCGAATGAACCCAACTCTATTGTTTCGTTTGTTCCCAAAACCCCCGCTTCTTCAAAGGCTTCTTTTTTTGCAGACTCAAAGGCGGATAAATTGAATTCAATATAACCTTTTGGAATAATCCATTTTTTCTTTTTCATTGAGGTTATTAAAAGAATTTCAAGTCCGTTCGCCCCCTTACGGTATGGAATTACTGCTGATTGATTAAAATTAAATTCAAGTTTCAATTCAAGTTCCAACTCTAAAATTTTAATAACTCATTATCGCAGTATTTCCCGGCTTAAAGAAAAATGTGTGCGATACTTTTTTAACTGCTTTATTAAAATTATTTTGTATTAGTTAATTTTCAAAATTAATAACTGGTCTTTTTACATTTTAATTATCATAACCGGATAAATAATTTAGTGTTAAGTTAAGGTTGAACTTGATGAATATCAAAGAAAATATTTCGCTTAAAGAATTAAATTCTTTTCATCTTGATGTGAAGACGAAGTTTTTTGTAGAAGTTTTTAGTGAAGATGGACTTAGAGAAATTTTATCTCAGGAACCTTTTTGCGCTCTTCCTAAATTAATTCTTGGCGGAGGAAGCAATATTTTATTTACGAAAGACTTTGACGGTCTCGTAATTAAAAATTCTATTCCGGGAATAAAAGTTACGAATGAAAACGATCGTGAAATATATGTAGAAGCCGGATCCGGATTGCTGTGGAATGATTTAGTCCGTTTTTGTGTAAAGAAAAATTATGGAGGAATAGAAAATCTTTCTCTTATTCCGGGTACCGTAGGCGCTGCGCCGATTCAAAATATAGGGGCATACAGTCAAGAATTAAAAGACGTTTTTTATTCGCTAAAAGGAATTTCACTTGAAGATATTTCACTAAAAGTATATTCCAAAAACGAATGTGAATTTGGTTATCGCGACAGTGTTTTCAAACGTGAGCTAAAAGGTAGATTTTACATCACTTCGGTTATCATCAAGTTAAATAAGAACCCGGAGGTGAATCTTAATTACTCCGCCTTAAAAGAAGAATTCCAAAAAATGGATTTGAAGGAAGTTACAATTCGAGATGTAAGCGAAGTAGTTTGTAAAATTAGAAGAAGTAAACTTCCGAACCCCGAAGACTTAGGCAATGCCGGTAGTTTTTTTAAAAACCCCGAGATATCAGAAGAATTATATTTGAAACTGGGAAAAGAGTTTTATGATTTAAACGGTCATAAATTAACAAGCGGAAATTATAAAATATCAGCCGCCTGGCTGATTGATAAAGGCGGTTGGAAGGGGAAAAGTTTTGGTAATGCCGGGGTTCATGCTAAACAACCTTTGGTGCTTGTGAACCTTAATAATGCATCGGGGATTGAAATTTTGGATTTATCCCGTCGAATAAAAAAATCGGTCTTTGAAAAATTTGGTATTATGCTTGAGGAGGAAGTGAACTTGGTTTGATGATAACAGATACTATCCTTCCCAAACTTCTTCCTCGAACTTAAACTTAAACTTGAACTTGATCTTAAACTTGAACTTGAGCCTGAACTTGCGCTTATTGCTCCGTGTATTTTAAATAACAATTTTAGTTGTATATCGAACGTAAATTTGCATAGAATAGAATGAATCTATCTGGTAAAATCAAAAATATATTGAGGAGTCAATTATGCCATTAAAATACGGTGATATAGCCCCAAACTTCAAACTTAAAGATCAAGACATGAATGATGTCTCTTTAAGCGATTTCAACGATAAAAATGTTGTGTTACTTTTTTTCCCGTTAGCGGGTTCTTCGGTTTGCACAATGGAAATGTGTAGGATGCGGGATGACCTGCACGTCTATGAAAAATTGAATGCACATGTTTTAGGAGTAAGTGTTGATAGCCCCTTCGCACTTAAAATGTGGGCAGAAAAAAATAATTATGATTTTCCTCTTTTAAGTGATTTTAATAAAGAAGTGTCAGGAAAATATGATTCGCTTTATGATGTCTTTGGCGCCGGTAAATTTGATTACAAGGGCGTTTCAAAGCGGTCTGCTTTTGTAATAGGAAAGGACGGCAAAATAAAATATGCCGAAGTTTGTCCTACTCCCGGCGATCAACCAAATTACTTTGCAATTGAAAAAGCATTGGAGAATTAAACTAAAATGATTAAGAATTTATCTCCTGTTGAAATCAAAGAAATTTTGGATAAAGAAAAAAATATACGCTTAGTTGATGTACGCGAAGAATGGGAATATCAAATTGCTAAATTAGAAAATTCTGAATTCATGCCCC
>JAJYSI010000256.1 GCA_021793635.1 Bacteroidota bacterium | reverse complement strand
TCTAGCTAATAATTTTATTTATTACTCTATTGGCAGAGCGCCCATTAAATAGCGTTGCTGATCATCAAAAAAATCGGAGAAATTTATGAGCATAATTACTTCAAATGATAAATCCTGGTTTGCTCTCTATACGAAGTCAAGAAGTGAATTTAAGGCAGCCGGAGAAATTCACTCGGTTGGCGTTGAGTATTATCTTCCGTCTATTACAAGGGTGCGGCAATGGAGTGATAGGAAAAAGAAAATTACCGAACCATTACTTCGCGGTTATATTTTCATTTTCGCCGACGAACGGGAAAGAATGATTTCGCTTGAACAAGAGTCCGTTGTACGCTGCATTTTTGATTTGGGCAGACCGGCTAAAATTCCTGAGTGGCAAATAAATAACTTAAGATTATTCTTAAATGGACAATCGGATTTTTTTGTAAATGAGGGCTTGATACCAGGCGAAAGAGTGCTGATTAAAGACGGTCCCTTCGAAGGAGTAATTGGAACTATTTTAGACAAAGGAAATGAAAAATCTATAGCAGTGTCGATAGACCTTCTGAATAGATCTATTGTGGCGCTTCTTCCAAAAGATAGTTCAATTGAAATTGTTAAAGAACAAAACGAGTGACTGTTAAAAAAGTGGTGATATTGAATAATTTATATTATAACTTGACAATGTAAAACTCATTGAAAGTAGTGAATGTTAAACCAATCTGATTTATCCGCCTTAAATAAAAATGATCGTGTAGATCACTTTCTTCTTGTTAAAAAGATTGAATCACGTTTAACTAAATCAAACAAACCTTATCTATTCCTTGAATTAGGCGACAAATCTGCCTCACTTAACGCAAACATATGGGATAACTTTGATGAGGTCTCTTCTTCTATCTTTACTGGAGATATTGCTAAAGTAATTGGCGTAATAGAAGACTATCAGGGTGCACGACAAATTAGACTTAACTCGATCCGTAAATTAACATCCTCTGAAGACGTCTCTCCAATTGATTTCCTGCCGAGTTCGAAAAGAAATCTTGATGTAATGATTTCCGAATTCACAAAACGGATTGAAAAAATTAAGGAACCTTACCTTAAGCAGTTACTAAAGCAAATCTTTGATGATGAAAATCTTAAAAAATTCTCTACCGCGCCTGCGGGAAAATCATGGCATCATTCGTATCTTCACGGATTGATTGAGCATACTTTAGAGATAATTAAAATTTGTGATTTGATGTGTGATATCCATCCGGAAATTAACCGTGATTTATTAATTACCGGCGCTATGATGCACGATTTTGGCAAGACCGCTGAATTAAGCTTCAATAGTTCTTTTGATTATACCAACAAAGGTAAATTGCTGGGACATATTGTAATTTCTGCGATGATGGTAAACGAGGAAGTAAAAAAAATTCCTGGATTCCCGGAAGAAACTAAAGAATGTTTGCTTCATCTTATACTGAGCCATCAGGGAAGGTTGGAATATGCTTCTCCTGTTGTTCCCAAAACATTGGAAGCTATTACTTTATACCAAGCAGATGAGCTAAGCGCTAAAGTAAATGCATATAAAAACGCTATTTTATCACAGGCAAATTCCGAAAGCGGATGGACTAAATTTATAAATTTGGCTTCAACAGACTTATTTAAGCATAGTTTAACTCCGGATAAGGATGATGAAATAAATAAATCACTTTTCGATTAATTCAAAAGGAGGTTCCATGAAAACAACCAGGTTTTCTTTAGTAGTGCTTGCATTTTTAACTCTTTCGGTTTTTTTATCCCCATTCGTTGTTGCACAAAATGTTCAGGATCTCTTAAACAAGGGGGATAATTATCTCGATGTAAAATATGATAATCAAAAGGCATTAGATACATTTTTCGAAGCAGATAAAATCTCTCCCAAGAATTGGGAAGTTTATTGGAGGATCAGTCGTGCTTATGTATACATTGCCGAGCATATGCCCGAAAATTCGAGTACTGCTAAAGATGCTCAGTTAGCAGTCTTTCAAAAGGCATATTACTATGCCGACCAATCGGTTATTCTTGCTCCTACCGAAGCTATCACTTATGTCAGACGGGCAATTGCCAACGGAAAGATTGCTTTGTTCAAGGGAATATTTTCTGTCGGTGGTGTTGTTAATGCCGTTAAAGCAGATTGCGATAAGGCTATTGCTTTAGGTAACGGCGGAAATTATGTACAGGCGCTTGCTTATTATATCTTAGCTAGAACTAACGCAGAGGTAAGCAAAAAATGGAAACCCGCCCGTTCATTATTAGGATTAGGTTGGGCAGATCTTGACGTCGCTATTACCGATTATAAAAAAGCAATCGACCTCTACCCAAATTTTAGAATGTTCTATTTCGATCTTGGTTATGCTTACATGCGAAAAGATGACTACGCAGATGCAAGGGATATGTTTAATAAGGTTATTTCTTCCCCCAAAAAAGATGAAAATGATGATAGCCTTTTAATAAGCGCTAAGGCTATTTTGGAAAAAATAAAAGATAAATAAATTAAGCCTTAAAATTACTTGAAGTTATTATCTCTCTTTTAAGCCGACTAACTTACACATTCTCTGAAATTCAATCTGCTCCTTGTCGGTTAGCACTGAGAATTCTTTAAGGACGGAATCTAAAAATATTGGGAAGATCTTTGCAAAAAATTTCTTCCCTTTTTTTGTAAGATGAATTATAAAAAATCTCCTATCATCCTGGCTTCGTTCTCTTTCAACAAAACTTTGCTTTTCAAGATTATCAATAACCATTGTAATATTCCCACCACTCCGTAAAATCTTCTTACCCAAATCTTTTTGAGAAAGCGGTCCTAAATTATATAACACATCCAAAACCGCGAACTGGCTAATCGTTAAACCCTTCTTATCAAGTTTAGAATTTATTCTACTGCTTAATGATTCCGATGCCCTTATAAGTTTAATGTAAACATCAAGAGCCTTGATTTCCTTCTCGGTACCTTTGAAATTTGTTCCCATAATGTTTTGTTACCGTTTCCTATTAATTTTACTCATTATAAATTATAACCTTCTTAAAACTAATTTTTAACAACCTAAGAATCAACCTCACTTTTAAGATTTGAAGAATTATTATTGAATTATTTAACATTTTACTTAAATCACATAATTTCATCGTTCTATAAACATTTAATCTCAAATGAAACTTTTCAAAAAATTATGCACTTTAGATATATCGAATTTTATTTTGGACGGAAATTTAGTTAGTAGAAAATTAATAAAAATATATAATAGCAGCCCACGAATTTATTCGTGGGAAAAAAAGAGGAAAATAAAACCTTTGAACCGATTCATCGGTTTCTCAAATGCCGTATACAAAATGAGAAAATCATTCCCCCTACCTTTTAATATCCCTATAGATATATCGAATTTAATTTTGAACGGAAATTAAGTTAGTAGAAAATTAATAAAAACAAATAAAAGCAGCCCACGAATTTATTCGTGGGAAAAAGGATGAACAGCAAACCTTTGAACCGATTCATCGGTTTCTCAAATGCCGTATACAAAATGAGAAAACCACTCTCCCCTACGTTTTAATAGCCCTATATGTATGTCGAATTTTATTTTGGACGGATATGGATTATTTATTTAACATTTTACTTAAATTGCACCATTCAAAAAAATAAGTTAAAGGAATATAAATTGAAAATTGCAATCGCAGCGGACCACGGCGGCTTTGAGCTAAAAAAAATTTTACTGAAATGGCTTCATGAAAATAATTATGACGTCTCTGACCTCGGTAACCTTGTATTTGACAAAGAAGATGACTATCCAGATTTTGCCGATAAACTTGCAAAGTTTATTGCTGCGGGAAAAGCTGAAAGAGGAATTCTAATTTGCGGAAGCGGTGTTGGGGCTTGTATTTCTGCAAATAAAACCAAAGGAATTAGAGCCAGCATCTGCCACGATACTTATTCTGCCCACCAGGGAGTAGAGCATGATGATATGAATATTATTTGCATCGGTGCCAGGGTTATAGGCGATGAGCTTGCCAAGGAACTGGTTACTTCTTTTCTTAATGCACAGTTCATTAACGAAGTACGTTTTAAAAGACGTTTGAATAAATTGATTGATCTGGATAAATAACAAGGAATTATTTTTTACAATTTTTTTATTTCCCTAATATTTTCTTTTTCCTTTGAAAGGAGAATACCTCCAACAAGAAACGAAATAACAATTATGATTGATAAGATCACGACCAACATGTCCGATAATACTATCACTTATATATCTCTTTTATTTGCTGAATTTCTTTAACCGAAGCTCTTTTGTATTTCAATTTGCTAAAAGAATAAAGAAAAATATGTGCCATTAAATTCCAAAAGCCAGCTATCAATTTGATCTATCAAAACAAGCTATAAACTCAACTTTTCCCAAATGTCTGCCACAATAACCTGTCTAAATATTAAATGATTGACCGGCACTGGTTAAAAATTGAACGATACCGTTTAAAAATTGCAATTGTTTATTAGATTTGTTATGGAATAAATTTTATATTATAAAAACAAAGGAGTGCAAATGAAAATAGGATTTGTAGGTTTAGGCCTGATGGGAAGCCGTATGGCAAACAATTTACTCCACAAAGAAAACCAGCTATTTGTTTACAACCGGACAAAGGAAAAAGCAAAATCCTTAATAGACAATGGGGCAGTCTTTTCTAATTCAATTTCCGAATTAGCATCGCAAGCGGAAGTTGTTATTACAATGCTATCCGAACCCGGTGTAGTTATAGAAACGGCACTCGGCGAAAATGGATTTCTAAAGCATCTTAAAAAGCGTTCCGTCTGGATTGATTGCTCTACCGTCAACCCGTCTTTTTCTAAAGCAATGACTGAAGAAGCAAATAAAAACGAAGTCCGCTTTCTTGATGCACCGGTCTCAGGAACTATCCTTCCTGCAGAAAAAGGCGAACTTACTTTTCTTATCGGTGGTGAAAAAAATGATGTAGAATATTGCCGTCCCCTTTTTGAAGCTATGGGAAAAAAGATACTGCACCTCGGCGAGAACGGAAAAGGAACATCAATGAAGATGGTAATAAATCTTTTGCTTGGGCAAGCGATGGTCGCTTTTTCAGAAGGAATGCTGCTGGGTGAATCGCTTGGAATTTCTAAAGAACAATTAATGGAAATAATATTAGGAGGACCGGTCGTAGCTCCTTTCCTTTCAGGAAAAAAAGATAAATTGCTGAAAAATAATTTTGAAACGGAATTTCCGCTTCAATGGATGCTTAAAGATTTGCGACTGGCGTTAACTTCCGCCCAAGAAAATAATCTGACTTTGCCATTGACAACCAGCGCCGAAAAAGTTTTTAACCTTGCTAAAGAATCAGGACTTGGTGAAGAAGATTTTTCCGCCGTTTATAACTTTCTAAATGGTAAAACTTAAAATATTTTTCCCCGGTAGATTATTTAATTGCCATAATATTTTTTTCTTGCTTCCCTTATTTACATTTTATACATTTGTTATGAGCAAGCTTTAGTTCCTTTCAATAGCTCCATATAATTTTATTGGTGACGGGAACCAATCATGCTATAGAAGCCTAAAAGGGAAT
>JAJYSI010000255.1 GCA_021793635.1 Bacteroidota bacterium | reverse complement strand
AATGATTGGTTCCAAAAGAAAAGTGAAAGAAGGTATATCTTACCTGAAGAAGAAATTAATTAATAATCTTGATCTAAAAAATCTATATTCGCCGATAGGAATTGATATCGGCGGAGATTCTCCTGATGAAATTGCTTTAAGTATATTAGCCCAGATTCAGGCTATAGCTAACGGCAGGGAAGTAAAGCATCTGAGATTGAATTACGACGAAATTTAATTATCCGTTCAAAACCTTTAAAACATATTCCGGATTAAAAGGAGATTTATATAAACGCTTTCCGGTTGCATTAAAGAAAGCATTTGCAATTGCCGGCAAGGGTCCGTTTATATTTATTTCTGAAATTGACTTTGCACCGAAAGGTCCGGTTTCCTCATAAGAATCAATTAAGATGACTTTTAGATTGGGAATGTCTGGTGCGGTAAAAACTCCATATTTCCCAAGGCTGTCATTCAGCAGCTTGCCGTATTTTGAAAAATGATAGTCTTCATGCAGTGAATAAGAAATACCATTTATAATTGCGCCTTCTGCCTGACCTCCGGCAAGAGTTGGATTTATCGGAGTACCGCAATCAACTGCTGCAAGATAATCAATTACTTTAATTATGCCGGTAAAAGTATCTACTTCAATTTCTGCAAAGTGGGCTGCAAAAGGAGGAGGCGATTTGGGAGATACATGTGAAGCCGTAGCTTGAATCTGGAACTGATTATTTTGATAGAAAGAATAATTGCATATCTCTGAATACGAAACTTTACGATTGTTTTTTAAATTCGATTTTAAAATTACCTGCTCGTTTTCTATTTCAACTTCACTTGTAGTTGCTCCAAGAATTTCCGCACCGACTTTAATGATTTGTCCTTTAATTTTTTCAGCACACTTTTTAACTGCCTGTCCGGTTAAATAAGTTGTTGATGAAGCATAAGCGCCTGTATCAAAAGGCGTAAAATCAGTGTCGGATGAAGTGACAATAAATTTTTCTACAGGGACATCCAAAACCTCAGCGGCAATTTGAGCAAGTATTGTGTCTGAACCTGTTCCAAGGTCCGTCGCTCCGATATTCAAATTAAAGGAACCATCGTCATTCATTTTTATATAAGCCGAAGCCATATCGATTTCAGGAATTGCAGAACCCTGCATTAAAGCCGCCATGCCGGCGCCGCGCTTTATTCTTTTACCGCTGTTAAATTCGGAATTTGCGCCGTATAATTTTTTCTTTTCATACCAATGAAATTCTTTTGAGCCGGTTTCTAGGCAATCATCTAATGAAGAAGAAGTAATTGTCATTGCTACGCCTTCTTTGCCTTCGCCTAAAGCTTTGAAAATTGGCGAAGTCTCTCCGGATTTAATTGACCACTTTTTATAAAATTTTATTATATCATTTTTAGTTTCATTGCAGACCATATCAATTATTTGTCCGAAACCAAAGTAGGCTTCTGTAGCGCCGTAGCCCCGGTAAGCGCCTCCGCATGGTAAATTTGTGTAAACTCCTTTGCCTGTGAATTTTAAGTTTTCAATTTTATTTAAAAGCGGTAAAGTCTTAGAACCCGCGTTTGACAAAACGGTTAACGCATGTGAACCGTAGGCTCCGGAGTTTTCCAGGGCATCAAGATGGAGCGCTGTAATTTTGCCGTCATTCTGGAATCCGACTTTAAAAGTAGTTTTATATTGATGTCTTGTCCGTGTAGAATTAAAAACTTCTTTTCTGCTGTAAACAAGTTTTGCCGGACGTTTTGTACGCCAGGTAATCAAAGCTGCGATTGGTTCCAGTAAAACTTCCTGCTTACCGCCGAATCCTCCTCCGAGCCTCGGCTTGATTACTCTAATTTTGGAAATAGGAATTTCTGCAATGTGCGAAACAATTCTTCTAACATGAAACGGAACTTGCGTGGTTGAGATAATTACTAGTCGCCCGCGATTGTCAATGTACGAAACGGCAGCATGAGGTTCCAAGGCGCAATGTGAGGCGTAGGAAACATAAAAACTCTTTTCGATTTTATTTTCGGATTTTCTAAATGCCTCATCAAAGCTGCCGGCTTCTGCTTCTACTTTGGATGCAATATTTTTAGAAGCATCATAATAAACCGGAATCTTTGGAAACGCTCCGTCATTTTTATGAATTATGTTTTTTGAATTTTCCGATTTCTCAAAATCCAAAATAGGTTTGCGCCTTTTATATTTAATTTTGATTTTCTTTAAAGCGGCGTCGGCAATCTCTTTTGTTTCAGCGGCAACTGCACATACATTATCGCCGACAAATCTCATCGTCTTGCCGAAAAGTATTGTATCATATGGCGAAGGCTCGGGATAACCTTGTCCGGCAGTTGTGTATAAAATCGGATTTACATTCTTGTAAGATAAAATTTCAACTACGCCGGGAGTTCTTCTTGCTGAAGAATCATCAAACTCTTCAATCTGTGCATTTGCATAACCGGAATGAAGAACTGAAATGTAAAGCATATTGTCGAAAGAAAAATCATCGGTATACTTTTCGTTACCGGTTACTAATGCGAGCCCATCAATTTTTTCAATTGCTTTCTTTACATATTTGAACATAACTACTCCCGGCTTTTTAAGTTTTCATTCATTATCTGTGCAGTACGGCGGACGGCTTCAATTATTTTTACGTATCCGGTACACCGGCAAAAATTTCCATCCAAGGCTTCTGCTATTTCTTTTTCTGTTGGATTTGGATTTTCTTTTAGCAGACTGTAAGCTGAAAGCACCATTGCCGGCGAGCAAAATCCACATTGATCGGCACCGGTACTCACAAATATTTTTTGCAGCAGATGCGGATTGTGTAATGTGCCTATTCCCTTGACGGTTTTTATTTTTCTTGATGCAGCGCTTATTGCAAAAACCTGACAGGAATTAACCGGTTTATCATCGAGCAAAACCATGCAGGCTCCGCATTCTCCCTCATTGCATCCGCATTTTACCTCGGTAAAACCGTTATCTCTTAAAATATTTAGAAGAGTTGCGTCCGGTCTTATGTCAAACTCTTTAATCTTATTATTGATATTGAATTTTATTTTCATTTTTTCGATCCCATCATTTCCAGAAGCATATCTTCGAAAAAGATTTTTGCAGTTCTTTCTTTATAAGAAGCAGAATATTTATAATCTGATACAAATTTCGGCTCGATAAATTTAACAACTTGGCTGATTAATTTTTCAGTGAGAACTTTTCCTTCTAAAAAATTCTCTGCTTTGCTGAATCTTTTATACCTCGATTTAACACCGGTGATTACAAGTCTTGCATCGTGGATCAATTCATTTTTTAATTTTAATGCCGCAGCGATATTAAAGAGAGGATATTCAAACTTTAACAAAGCAAATCTTTTCACCCCCCAAACCATGTTTTCATCTTCCGAAACAATAATTTCTTTTACGAGATGTTTTGTCCTTATTATGCCTTCCGAGACGTAATCTTCAAGTGAAATTATTTTAGATTTGCCGTCGTTTATTTCTACTTTAGTATTTAAGGCGATAAGCGCGGCGTACAAATTACTCCATAAAGGAAAGTCTTTTACTGAGCCGCCGATTGTTATTCTGTTTCTTAATGGTGTCGATGCAGCTTCCGATAACGCAGAACCAAGCATTGAGAGTCGGCAGTTTTCTTTTGAAAATTTTACTGCCTCGCCAAATGTAACAGCGGCACCTATATGGAATAAATCCTTCTTCTGTTTAATGTAATTCAGCTTTAAGCCGCTAATGTCCACTAAACCGATAATACTGCGGGACTGAGTTTTTAATATGCGCGTTCCGCCTCCGTGAAATATTATTCCTGGCTGTTCAATTAACCTTACCGCTTTTGATATGCTGGCAGGGAAGTACCATTTTAAATTTTCATTAAACATAAAATTTTCCCTTTAGAATTATTATTTAGTTAAAAGCCTTTTCGCAATTTCATTTCCTTTAGTTATAATCAACTTTTCATCTTCGCCGTTTAGCTTTCCTTTTTCAACTACTACTTTTCCATTTACAACTGTGTGCTCGACCTGATGACTGATACCGGAAAAAAGTAAAGCGGCTAAAGGATCGGAAAGGCTGCCGGTATATTCCAATTTATTAAGATTGAAAATAGCAATATCCGCAAGCCAGCCTTCTTTTATTTTGCCGAGTTTATCGTAATTCAAAATCTTAGCACCGTTTTCTGCCCCTAATTTAAAAGCTTCTTTAGCGTTCAATCCTTCCGCACCGTATTTTACCCGTTGAAGCAGAAGCGCATTCCTCAGTTCACCGAGCATATCGGAAGTATCATTTGAAGCCGATCCGTCGACACCCATTCCAACATTTATTCCTTCATCAATCATTTCTCTGATTCTGGCAATACCGGAACCCAGCCGCATGTTTGAAGAAGGGCAGTGTACAATTGATGTTTTTGTTTCTTTTAGAACTTTAAGCTCATCATCATTAAAGAAAACTCCGTGAGCAAAAAAAACATCCTCACCAACAAAATTTACTTCTTCCATTAGAGCCAGCGGATTTTTCCCGAATTTTTGGTTGCAATAATCTTGTTCATCTTTTGTTTCTGCAAGATGAGTATGCAATCTTACTTTGAATTTTCTTGCGAGGTCAGCAGTCTCTTTTAAATTGTTTTTCGATACTGAAAATGGAGAGCATGGTGCCAGAACAATTTTCCTCATCGAGTCTTCGGAAGGATCATGATATTTTTCAATCACTCTTAAACTGTCCTCTAAAATTTCATCTTCATTCTGCACGACAGAGTCAGGCGGCAGACCTCCGTTTTTCCTGCTTAAAGACATTGATCCGCGGGAAGGAGAAAAACGTATTCCAAGTTTTTCAGCCGCATTAAACTGAATGCCGGTTAAATCTCCTTTGAAATTTTTTGGATAAAGATAGTGATGGTCAGTTGAAAGAGTGCATCCTGTTTTTAATAATTCGCCGATTGCTAAAAGAGATGAAAAGTAAACTGCTTCTTCATCAATATTTTTCCAGATTTCATAAAGATAATTCAGCCAATCAAATAATTTTGCATTTTGAACTTCCTTAATGTTTCTTGTTAAGGTTTGATAGAAATGATGGTGGGTATTTATAAGTCCTGGAATTACTATACAGTCTTGGCAATCTATGGTTTTGAGTCCTTCAACTGAAGGTTTTAACTCTTGCCCAATTTTAGAAATACGGTTTCCTTCAATCAAAATATCACAGTTAGAATAGGTTTTCTCACCGTCAAACGAAGCAATGAAGGAACAACTTTTCAATAGCAGCATTAGAGCCCCATTTCAATATTTATAAACGGAAAAATTAAAATTATTCTTATTTCTGCATAGAATTTATATGATTTTTAATTCATCGGCAATATCTGAGCAAAAATATTTAAAATAAAAAAGCCCAATGATCGGGCGACCATCGGGACTTAGTTCTTCTAATTCAAAAGGCAGGGGAGAACCTTTTGAAAGAACCGATGTAAAATTAATCCTAAATTGAAAATCATGCAAGTGTTGGAAGCATAAGAATCATTTTTTGTGATATGAACAACAGAAAAAAGCTACGAAAGAATATTTTGTAATTGTGAAGACCGCAAGGTTTAGTATTTTTGAATATAAAT
>JAJYSI010000254.1 GCA_021793635.1 Bacteroidota bacterium | reverse complement strand
GGAGTATTTCCGGAATGACTGCAAGGCTCCAAATTAACATACAATGTCGAACCTTCAACGCTTTCATGTGAAGACTCAATTGCGTTTATCTCTGCATGGTTCTTGCCATACTTTTCATGATAACCGACTCCGATAATTTTATCGTTTTTAATTATTATACAGCCGACAAACGGATTTGGACTTACATTCCCCATCCCTTTTTTTGCAATCTCAATTGCAAGTTGTATGTAGGATTCATCGCTCAACAGATTAAATGGCAGTTATTTTATTGATAATATTTCAAAGTCTAATATTCCGGCAGGAGCTTTTATTTTGGCTTTATCTCCTGATCTTTTCCCAAGAAGCCCGTGTCCAACAGGTGAGGTTATAGAAATCTTCCCTGCTTGAAAATCTGCTTCTTCCGGAGAGACCAGCATGTATTCAAAGGTTTTTTGATTACTCAAATTTTTTACAGTTACAACGGATAATATATGCACTTCGTCTGCTGCAAACTGAGAAACATCAATAACCCTTGCTCTAGAAAGTACACTTTCAAGCTTGCTTATTCGAAGCTCGAAGAGTCCCTGTTCCTCCTTGGCGGCATCATATTCTGCATTTTCGGAAAGATCTCCATGAGCCCTTGCTTCAGCAATTTTAGCAGCAATGGACTTTCTTCCCCCATTCTTCATATCCTGAAGTTCTTTTTCCAGCTCTACGAGCCGTTCCTTAGTCAAATAAACAAAATTTGCATCGGACATATCGTTAACTCAAGTTGTTTAATTAGGTTTAAAAAAAATTGCCACCGCTCTTTTAGCAGTGGCAAGCGAAAATTATAAAATTTAATGAATGATGTCAAGAAAAATTTATTGGGGAAAGAAGGGGAGGGGTGGAATGTTGGAATAATGGAGTGATGGAATATTGGAGTATTGGAGTGGTCCAGTGTGTCATATCGAAGGAGCCTACCTACCGAGACTGTTGCACAACTCCAAAATGTCATTTCGACCGAAGGGAGAAATCCCATGTTCAATTCGTGCACCGGGCTATACATGGGATTTCTCCTCCCTTTGGTCGTCGAAATGACAATTATTTTTTCTGTCATATCGAAGGAGTCTACCTACCGAGACTGTTGCACAACTCCAAAATGTCATTTCGACCAAAGGGAGAAATCCCATGTTCAATTCGTGCACCCGAGCTATACATGGGATTTCTCCTTTAATCCTCAACAGCTCATTTTATTTTAGCAAAACCATTTTATTAGTTTGAGAAAAATTGCCGGCTTGTACTGTATAGAAATAAATTCCGCTGGCTACTTGTTGACCGCTATTATTCTTACCTGTCCATGTAACGTTGTATGTGCCGGCGTTCTGGAAATTGTCCGCAAGTAAGGCAATTTCCTTTCCGCTAATATCGTAAACGACAATCTTTACTTTGTTTGCTTGCGGAAGTGAATATTGAATTATCGTGGATGGATTAAACGGATTAGGATAATTTTGAAATACATGAAAAGTAGTTGGGATATTTGAATTAGTATTCTGAACTCCCGTAATTGTAAGCGGCGCAGAGAACATTCCTCTACCGTGAGTGGCTGCAAAAATTGTATTGTCACTTACACGGTAATCTAAATCAAATACTGCAACGTTGGCAAGTCCGCTATTATCCTGTGTCCAGCTTGCCCCGCCATCAAAGGAAGTAAAAATGCCAAGGTCTGTACCGATAATTAAATTTTGAAGGCTATTAGGATTAACGACTAAACATTGAACTGGAATGTTTGGCAAATTACCAGAAACATTCGTCCAGGTTTGCCCATAATTTGTTGATTTGAATACTTTGTCACTTGCAAGATAACCTGAATAAGTTGCGTAGACTGTTCCGTCATCTGTAGTAGGGTTTGTAGTTAAACTTGTGCACCAGGCTCGTGGAGTTCCATTGCTGCTTACCTGGTCAATTTCAGTCCAAATGGAATCCGCTTGTTGTGTTATCCAAATTTTTCCGTTAGTATAAGCAGCATAAATAATATTTGAATTTCCTTTTGCCACAGTCACGGCAGAAACATAACTGTAGCCATCACCCGATAAATCAGGGCTTATTGAAGTCCAATTTCCTGCGCCGTTGATGGTTCTGTAGATTTTATAAGTACCGGCAACAAGTATTTGTGAATTGTTCGGATCCATCGAAACGGGAGTAATGAACAATGTCCTATCTGTAGTTTCATGACTACTTGAATTAATAGGAATTCCTGTTTGGGCATAGCTAAAGCCAATTCCCGCCTTTATAGACTTTAGAAAAGTGAAATTTGGACGTTCCACATAGACATTATTGGGATTAGAAAAGTCAACATTTACATCACCGCCGTCTCCTCCCATAATTTTACGCCATTGACCATTAGAGGACATAAGTGTATAATTATCCTGTGCTCCTCCGTAATAAGTAGCTCCTGTGGGAGCAACAGCGCCGGAGTAGAATTGGGTAATTGCTAAATTGTTATTCATACTGTTCCAAGTTTTACCTCTATCAGTAGATTTATATATACCGCCATCGCAGCCAAGATATATTATATTATGATTCGAAGGAGCAAAAACTAATGTATGAATATCCGCATGAACGCTGGGCAGCGAACTCTGTGAGGCATAGGCATTTGATATTTGAGTCCAAATTATTCCATAGTTTAAGGATTTCCATGTATCAATTCCTGCTACGTATATAGTAGCGGCATTATCCGGATCAACAGTCATAGCATTATTGTACCAACCTTGATTAGCTGTGTAAGAAATCGTTCCTTCGGAGTTTGGGCCGGGAACCATTTTAGTAATCCATGTATTACCCCCGTCATTAGTAACACACAAGGAATCAATCTCGTTAGAATTAAGATTCATAAATGAAGCATAAACGGTTAAAGGGTCTGAAGGAGATGAGGCAAGTTCTATTCTGCCGTTTGCTAATTTCTGATAGTTAAATTGGAAGGTCTTTCCTCCATCGTTACTTCGCCAAATTTGAGACTGTAGAAACAATCCAAAAGAAGCGAATATGGTTGTGGGGCTTGTATAGCTAATTACAACATCTGCGCAACTGCCCATATTTCCTGTCTGCCCGTATTTAGAGGGAATGGGGTTAGTAAAAGAATCGCCGCCGTTGGTTGATTCGAATAAGCCGTAAAGCGTAGCCGCATAAAGAGCGCCGTTTGTGCTATCAATCGCAAGTCTATTCACAAAATTAAAATTAGTATTGTTAGTAGAAGGAAGTTGGGACCATGTACTTCCTGCGTCGGTAGTTTTAAAAATACCTGCTCCTTGCAAAGCGTCATAATTATTAAAACCCTCCCCGGTTCCTGCATAAATAATATTAGGATTTTTAGGATCTATAACCATAGAGCAAACAGCAAGGTTAGCCATTTGGTCGTCAAGAGCAAACCAGGAACTGCCTCCATCAGTAGTCTTCCAAATACCGCCGCTTACTGAACCGATGTAAACGATATTGGAATCTGTTGGACTGACTACAATTGCTCTGACTCTGCCGCCGATATTTCCGGGACCTAATGATGTCCAGGTTAAAGATTGAGTTGTTTTAGCCATTGCATTAGGCTGATTAAAAGAGGCAATATGTTTATAAGCTTTATTCCTCCAATCATTAGGAATATAGCCGAGAGGGAATGCACGCTGGTCATAATACCATTTTGCGGCTTCAGCAGCATAGCCGGTTTCAAGTTCCTCATTATCTTTTATGTTGCCGTTTGAACCTTCGTCGTTTTCACTCTGCTGTTTGTTATTGGTGTGAGTGAAAAGTAAAAACGCTATTACTAATGCAGCAAGTGGGAAAGCAATATGTAGAATCCTTTTAGTCATGTTAGTCCTAATTTTATGTGTTAAAAATCTAATGTCCCGTTTTCAGGCAAGTTGGAATAGTGGCTCCTCCACTCCTCCACTCCTCCATTACTCCACCATTCCATTCCTCCTACTTATCATAATGTGAATTACTTAGGAGCCGGGGCGCTAAGGACACTACCAATAAACCATCCTTTAAGTTGAGTATAAAATATTACTGCCTTAAAAGTATCACCGGCTTTTAATTTTGCTAAGCCCAACAATCCTGCATTTTTTGGTGTGGGCATAATTTGTTTATTATCATCAAGTTGAAAACTTGGAGTTAAATTGTAGTCCGCACCTTCGATTGCCATACTGTGGAAAGCAGGCGTGTTTTCGACTTTTAGTATATTTGCCTTTATTTGAAAATCTTCCTTGTTCTTGATATTTATTGAAGTTACAACTGCCGTTACTGTAGATTGATTAACCTGTATTGCCGCCGGGGCATTTGATATTGTTTTAGGAATAACAAACTTGTCTTGAATAGATTTATTCTTAGAAACATTCGAGGCACATGAAATAAAGCTAAGGGAATAAGCTATTAAAATTAAGGCTGAAATTTTCATATTACGAATTCCTGTAAAAATTCAATTATCTATAGACTTTTATACTAATATTTAAGTAAAAAAATAATATTATCTATTCTAATTATTATCGTTAAATATTACTTTTAATTTAATAAAAATAAAAATTAAATAACTGTGGTAAAAGGCATCACCAAATATACGCTTTCTGAAGAATTCGTGGAAAAACTTGCAACACAAACTGCCGGCTATCTTTCGACCGTGGACTTTGAGAAAGTTATGTCTCTAGTAGAAGAAAAAATTACATCTTACTACTTTAGTTTTTCTTCCGAATCTAACTTGTTAAGAATTATTTCTTCACTTTACGACAAAGTAACCTTTCTTTTAGAATGCCTCAAATACCCTAATTACATCGATACGCTATTAGCCATCTCCGTAAACAGCAACTACCTTACTGATATTATAGTCCGTAACCCGGAATATTTTTACCGGATATTAAATCCTGCAAATTTGAATTCAAAGTTAAAAGAAACAACGTTTGCAAAAGAGATAAATCAATCACTTCAATCTTACAATACATTTCCGGCAAAGTTAAATGCATTAAGATTTATAAAGCGAAAAGAAATTTTGCGGATTGGGACAAAGGATATTTTGGGCATCTCAAGCTTAATTGACGTGACAGAAGAATTATCCACACTTGCCAGGGTAATTAGCGCTGAGTTATTTTCTCTCTGTTATAATGAAATATTATCGCGGAATAACCTGAGAAAAGTTAAACAAAAATATTGTCTCTTCGCATTAGGGAAGCTCGGAGGCAACGAGCTAAACTACAGTTCCGATATTGATTTGATAGTTTTTTACGATAAGAACTCTTTAATCAACGGGAGAAAATATTATAGTGAATTGTTAATTGAAGCGATTTTCCTTTTCATCGAAAGCGCCTCTTCAATTACGGGGGCAGGCTACATTTATAGAGTTGACTTTAGGCTTCGACCTGACGGAAGGAACTCACCCTTGTGCGGTGCGTTTGACGAATATTTATCTTACTATGAAAGCCGCGGTGAAGATTGGGAAAGGCAGATGCTTATAAAATCAAGATTTATTGCCGGAAGCAAAATCTTGTATAGAAAATTTTTAGATTCTTTATCTCACTTTATCTATCCGAATTCATTTTCTATTTCACCAACCGAACAAATTAAAAAGCTGAAGTCAAGCA
>JAJYSI010000253.1 GCA_021793635.1 Bacteroidota bacterium | reverse complement strand
GAGGCAAGCAAAGAAGAACCATCAAAAGAATCAAGAGATATTTTCAAGAAATTACAAAAGGAATATCTTAAAAAAGTAGAGAATGGCAGATAATCAATTAAATGTATCGATTGGCGCAGAGATTGGCGGACTTCAAAAAGGACTTGATAAAGCTGGAAAGGAACTTTCAAAGTTCGACGCTAAAATAAAAAACATTGGCAAAATTGGCGATAAATTTATTAGTGTTGGTAAAAGCTTATCAAAAGGATTGACAGCTCCTATAATCGCAGTAGGTGCAGCAATTGGAAAAGTAGTATCTGATACGGTTGGTTTCTCCTCAAAATTAAGCGATAGCGCAAGTCAAGCCGGATTAACCGCAGAAAGTTATCAAGAATTGACTTTTGCAATTTCTCAATATGGAATTTCTTCTAATGATGCCGAAAGAACATTAGGACGACTTAATCAAAGAATCGGATTAGCAGCGCAAGGCAATGAAAAGTATTCAAGTGCTTTTCAAAACCTTGGAGTTTCTATAACTGACACAACAGGCAAAATTAAAGGGTCAAGGGATGTATTTCTTGAAGTAGCTGAAAGTTTATCCAACATTGAAGACCCGGCTGTACGTTCAGCGCAAGCATCTGAAATATTCGGAGTTAACTTATCAAGAAGATTGTTACCGGCACTTTCAAACGGTGCTGATGGCATTGAAGACTTCACAAAGGAAGCGCAGAAATTAGGTATTGTTATGAGCGATGAACAGGTCGCAAATGCCGAGCAGTTCGGAATATCAATTGACAATCTGAAACTACAATTTTCTGCAATTACAAGGGAAATAGGGAGCGCATTCATTCCGATATTGCAAGATAGTTTAATCCCTGCAATTCAAAATAATGTATTGCCAGCGATTAGAAATATGGCTGAAAATATAAAAGGAATTGCAAATACATTTTCAAACTTACCAAGTAGTATAAAAAAAGGGCTTGCAGTATTTGCTGGAATAGCTGCAGCAATTGGTCCCGTTTCTTTAGCATTTGGGGGATTATTAAAATTAATTCCAACACTTATAACAGGATTAGGCGGTTTAGGTTCTGCTTTTACATTGCTCACGAGTCCGATCGGATTAGTAGTTGCAGGAATAGCAGCGATAGGAGTAGCGGTTTACAAAAATTGGGATAGCATTAAGCCTTATATAATTGATACAATAAACTGGTTTATAGACTTGTATAATGAATCAGCAGTTGTAAGGGGAGCAGTTCAGGGAATAGTAACAGAGTTCAAAATAGGATTTGCTATAATCGGCAATGTTCTTGGCACGGCTTGGGAATTAATTAAGTCTTTTGCGCTTGGAGTTGCCGAAAGTTTCCGGGGCGTTGGCGACATTATTAAAGGCGCACTTACAGCAGATTGGGATGCGGTAAAAAAAGGATTTGGACAGATACAAAATGCTTCTTCTCAAATGGTTGCGAATATGGGTGCTGATTTGAAAACTGGATTTCAAAAAGCAACCGAAGATATTTCAACAGCATTTTGGGAGGGTGCAGAAAAAGTAAAGAATCCTGAAAAGATAAAACATATAACAGATTTAGCTTTTGGAGGATTAAAAGAAGAAGTTGAAGAGAATGTAAGCAAACAAGTTCCTGAAGGTATTCAAGCAGGGATGTCAAGGGTAACAGTTGATTCAATACCATCTCTAAAAATGGATGGAGAAAATGCTAAATTGCCGTTATTTGACGTTAATTCTTATAAGGTAAATACGGAAGAATTAAAACAAGCTATTGAAGACCAACAGGCTGTTATGACAGAAGCGCAAGTGGCACAAGCTATAAGCAATGCTGAATGGTCGATGTTGCAGCAGGAGTTAAATTATATTCTTCAAGATGGTATGGTAAATGGTATTTCGTCAGCTTTTGAATCGGTAGGAAGAGCATTAGCGGAAGGTAAAAATGTAATACAGGCATTTGGAAAATCTATGATGTCAGCTATGGGAGGATTGATGCAGGAGTTCGGTAAAGCTATGATAGGATGGGCAATAGCTAAAGCACAAATAGATCAATTATTTAAAAGTTCTAACCCTTTCTTAGTAGCAGCTGCAGGTGCTGCATTAGTAGCATTAGGCGCAGCAGTTTCTTCCACTTCTTCAAGAGCACAATCAAGTTTAAGTAGTAATCCCCCGGGGTCAGGTTCTATTTCAACTGGATCGGGAGGATATGAAGTTCCGTCAAGTTCAAATGTAGCTAATGCAAGTTCTTCTGGCGTACAGCGTTATGTTTTTGAGATTGAAGGACAGAAATTAGTTGGCGTGCTTAGTAACACGTTAGATAGAAATTCAAGATTAGCGAGCGATATAAATATATAACAAATGGCGGTAAAATATAGCATACAGTATAAAAATAGCGTTGGCGATGATTTTCAAATATTAATCCTTAACGATGACTATACAGATGAAGTTATAAATGTTAGAGGTAGTGCTGTACTTACAAAGCCAAAAACAAAGCCTTTACATTGCTTAAGAGGGAAAGCACTTAGAATTGATTTAGAAGCAAACAAAGATTTAGAATTTACAGATTTATATTCTGAAAAAGAAACAGATTTCAAAGTTGTTTTCTACAGAAATAATAAAGTTATTTTCACAGGTTTCATTCTTCCAGATGGGATTTATTCCGATTGGGTAAGAGATAGATGGATTATTTCCCTTGATTGCGTTGACGGTTTAGGGATTTTGAAAAACCTTAGATTTGTTAAGCCTGGAGGAACCCATTTTTCAGGAATGATGAAAGAAATTGATATAATAAAGCATTGTTTGGCAAGGACGACATTAGACTTAACTATTAACACGGCTATTAATGTTTTTCACGACGGAGTTGAAGATTTTAACCTTGACGTTTTAGATAACACAAAACTAAATGTTCAAAGATTTTTGAAAGATGTTAGTACTGATTCCGACAAGGCTATAATGGACTGCGAAGAAGTATTGAAGTCGGTACTTGAGAAATATAATGCTGTAATTGAACAATTTGATGGAAAGTGGTTTATTTACAGACCGTCAGAATTGCTACATGCAAAATCAGGAGTTTCTGTTTCAAAAGAAAGATTTCATTCCTATCAACAAGGTTATTATATAGGTTTTGATTATTTAAATAAATATAAATCTATCGGAAGTCATATAGATGGAGATTACCCGCACCACGCTAATGAAAATCAAAGAATTAAAATAAGCGGAGCGGTTTCTGCTTTCAGAGTAAAATACAGGTATGGTTTTGTAAAAAGTTTCATAGACAATATAAATTTTAGGCGAGATTTAGATACGATTTCAATACCTAACTGGATAGAAAATGGAGATCATTTATATGAAAGTTTCATAATTGATGAAAACGGCTATATCAACAAAGGTTTGCGTTGGAATGCAAGCGAAGTTGTAGAAAAAAACACTTATGAAATAAAATTAAAAAATCCTATAAATGTAAAGGAGGGAGATATTTTAAATATAAGTGGAATTTTCACCTCAAAAGGGTTTATTTCAAATTTGCCTGTTAGGGCTTATGTACAGACATCGCAAGGAGTATGGGAATTGCAAGATAACGGTTATCCGAAATATGAGGATTTTTATGAAAATTCTTGGATAATAAACGACCAAATACCTTTTCAAATTGAAAACACAGAAGTAAGAACTTTCACGCAAGGAATACCAGCGCAACAATGGTCTGAAATTCCAACGGGTACAGGCACAATAGAGTATTCTTATGATTTTATAATGCCTGCTGACGGTCAGTTTTTCTTAGAAATTTTTCCGCCCGTAAAAGCAGGCTGGGCTTTAGCAACACCCCCCGAAGATGATGAAAATTTCGCAGAACTCCACTCTTTGAAAATTTCATCAGTTTCCGATATTGAGAATAGAGAAGAAGAAAACTGGACAGCATACAGAAAGCCTGCTAACTCCTCTAATGTTGAAGATTCAAAAGAAGTGCATAACGGAGATATGAGATCAGATATTTACGTTGGAGCTATAAAAAAAGTTAATGGAGATAATACTACTTTTTGGAGAAGAATTAACAGAAATGAAGAAAAACCATTGTTAAAAATAATGGCAGAAGACCGTATAAGGTTGCAAAATAGACCGCAAAAAGTTTTTTCAGGGGATGTATTTGGATATGTGCCGGAACTATCTATAATATCAATTAGAAATATAGGTAATAATTTCTATCCATTAGCTTATTCATACGATACATTGAATAATATTTGTAACTTTGAAATGATTGAGTTATTCAATGACGAGCTTGACGGAGAAATAACAACAGAATTGACTTACGAAAGAGGTAATGTAACAAAACCAACTATTGAAGAATGATAATAAAAGGAATTGATAGCATATTTTACATTAAACATCACGGTATTTGGTGTCCTATTGCCTGTGAAACTTCTAACTCTATGAATGAAACAGTTGAAATGATAGGCACAACCACCAGAGATAATGAGGGATGGAAGACTTCTATACCGGTTTATCAAAGTTATTCATTTTCAATTAACGGTCAAGCTAAATTAGAAAGTTCAAGCGATATTCTTTCATATTTTTCATTAAGAAGAAAGAAAAGAGATAAGATATTAATAGAGTGGAAGAGGGAATTTCTTGACGGAGGTATCACAGACTTAGGTAGAGGATATATTACTTCTATAAGTGATGCCAATGAAGTGGAAGGAGAATCTACCTTTACCCTTGAAATTACAGGATTCGGAAAGCCCGAAATGGAATATAATAACGAGATATTTACGCCTTTACTTTCACAAGAAAACAATGAAATATTGTTCACTGATGACAGGGAGGGTATAGCAACGAAAGACATTTAAATATGCCATATACATTAGCCACATTAATACAATACGTAAAAGCCTTAGATCTTCCTGAGCATTCAGGATTGCCCTCAAATGGGTACTTCATATATTCGCACGAAAACGAAATAAGAAGAATACAGGTAAATGAAATTGTAAGTCAAATAATACAAGCTAATTTTGAAGTAATTGACCAGCAGACAGTATTTCCATCATCAGGGTATCGCAGATATAGGGTGCTTACGCCTGATACTTATCAATTAAATGACCAAAGCATAACAGTTACCCAAGAAGAGATTGATAACAACTGGGTTTTCATTGTGGTTGATGATGGAGTTTCTCACAAAGAATTAGAGCCGAAACCTGACAATGGAAGCATTATAAGAGATTGGAATTCTTCAGAAACAGATTTAGAGTTTCCATCTGTAAGGCTTTTTAATGGAAAAGTTTACAGGGTTATTCAAGGCGAAGAAAGCGGAAGCGAAGAACCTAATGATTCTGATAATTGGGAGTTGCTTATTGAAAATACAATTAATTTAAGGCAAGTTACTAACAACTTAAGGATTAGAATTGGAGATTTAGGCGATTTGGATACTGATAACACAGATAATATTGTTGACGCTATCAATGAAGTTTTAGAGTTAATTAACTCAATTAACTTTGATATTCCAGATTTAGAACACGAAAACACAGATACAGTAGAACTGTCGGGCGGTGGAACTTCAAACGACAAACTAAAAGCAGATGTAATAATCGACCCGGATAGCTTAAATGTAATTA
>JAJYSI010000252.1 GCA_021793635.1 Bacteroidota bacterium | reverse complement strand
ATCGTCCATTCTTTTCCATAACCTTTGTGCTGCTTTTCTCGCGTTCAAATAAATTTCTGAAATATCAAAAGGAAATTGTCTTTTATCGTACACAATCCTTCCGTTAATTATTACTGATTCAATATCACTTGAAGAAAAACCAAAAGCTAAATGTCCAGTTAAGTTTTCATTAACAAGCGGGGTAGGAGGCGAATAATCATAAACAACAATGTCCGCAATATACCCGGTTTCGATGTTTCCGAATTTCTTATTGAAATAACGCTCGAGTATTATATTTCCATTCTGAATGAACTTTAAGAAATCCCCGGTTGAAATTTCATTGCCTGATTCGTTATTTTTAAAATAGGCAAATTTAAATTCTTCAAGCATGTCTGAGCCAATTCCATCTGTGCCTAAAGTTGTGTTTTTAACGAGTCCGGGATATTTTAAATAGCC
This sequence comes from Bacteroidota bacterium, assembly GCA_021793635.1. The sequence goes on along the minus strand of JAJYSI010000252.1, from coordinate 5,155 downwards.
GACTCCGTTGTTCATATTTGAGCGGGGATTATGAACCAGGAATGATCCTTTCCGATTTATTAATCGGATATCCTTTTGGGTTAAGTAAACACCGTGTGCAAGGATTGATTTTTCATTTAGAAGATTGAATTTTTCTAATCGCTCAATTGCAGTTTTCGCATAATTATTTTTAGCATGAACGGCATCCAATTTGTCTTCGCAGACATGGATGTGAATCCCACTTCCTGTTCGATTGATTATTTCTGTAATTGATGAAAGCGTTTTATCGCTTAAAGTAAACTGCGCATGAGCACCAACAGCAGCTTCAATAAGACTTACTTTATTTTTCTCCTTAGCACTTTCAAGAGAAGAAATAAAATCTTCGGATTCCTTCAAGCTTTCACGAATTTTCTTATCGCCGTTTCTATCGGTTATTTCATAGCATAAAATTCCGCGCAGTCCAGCTTTTTCAAAACAACTTCTAATTGTATTGAGCGAGCCTTTAATAAATGAAGGAGAAGAATTATGGTCCACAACTGAAGTAGTCCCGCTTTTAATGGCTTCTAGAGCACCTATCATTGCGCTGTAGTAAAGGATTTCCTGATCGATAGCTTTGTCAAGTTTCCACCAGAGATTCTGTAATATTTCTACGAAGTTATTCGCCGGTTTTATCCTTGCTAATATTCCTCTTGCCAGTACAGAATAGAAATGATTATGAGAGCAGACCAAACCGGGCGAAATATATTTACCGGATAGATCGATAGATTTTTCTTTCAGGTATTTGCGGGAAATATTTTTACCGGTTTCTACAATAGAATTATCTTCTATTACGACATCGATATTCTCTTTTACATATGGCGGATAAAAATTAATAACATTTGCGTTTTTTAGAATTAGCATATCAATTCCTTAAAGTAAATGGTTTTCTGAAGGACTTAAAAGAAAGGGGAAGAATTTTACAATGTTTGAAATTGTTTTCGATAATCTTTCCAGTTCATTTGAAATGCTTGACGGATTTATTGTGTACATTACTCCATCGGCGCTGCTTAAATATTTACCGGTTTCGGAATTAAGGCGGTACTGAACCTGTATGACATCATGATTTCCGTTTACATTTCGTTTGATGAAAAATCCGCTGTTAGTACTGTCTCGGAAATCTTTTTCCGACCAAAATATTGTCATCTTAGTTTTATATGGAGCATCGTTATATGGGCAAAAAGTTTGGCAGTTGCCGCATTCGTTGCATAATCCATCAAGATGAATTATCTGGTAGGCATCATTAAAAGTGTTTCCGATAGTTTCTGAATCCAATGCAATGTTAGCTCTATTCGGACAGACTTCAACACATTTATTGCAGATTAAATTGCACCCAAGACATCTTTTAGCTTCTTCGATTTTGTTTTCCGGATGGTAGTCTGATACTTTTCCTTTTCTTTGCTGAATATCCCTAATTCTTTCAGACACATTGTAATAATTTTCGGAATGAATTTTATCAAACAAAATTTTACCTTCTTTAAAAAGAATGTTGTCTGCAGCTCGCTTCGCATCCGCAATTGCTTGCGCTACGGTCGAGGGACCTCGATATGCATCTCCGCCGACATAAACATTTTCAATATTTGTCTCGCAAGTTTTAGAATTCACAATAAGTTTTCCATTAGAATCTTTGAATATATTGTTTTTAATTAATAATTCAGACTCCACATTTTCTCCAATCGCAGAGATAACCGTGTTAATTGAAATGTTTTCAAATTCATTTTCTAGCGGAGTGGTTTTTCTTCTGCCGTCAAAATCAATCTTTCCAAGTTTCATCTTTTGGCATTTAAGAATATTATTTTCAAATGTAACCGGAGTCAGCAGTTCTTTAAATATTATTCCATCCGAAATTGCCGCTTCAAATTCTTCTTTATCTGCCGGCATAAATTCTTTGGTGCGCCTGTAAATAATAAATACATTTTTGACCCCTTCTACACGGGCTGCAGCGCGTGCACTGTCCATTGCTGAATTGCCTCCACCGATAACTGCTACGGATTTTCCTAATTGCAAATTTTCCTTTTTATTGAAAGAGCGAAGCATTTCAATTGAAGTTAATACCCGACCATCACTTTTATTTAGATTTAATTGAACCGGTTGAGATGCCCCAATGCCGATGAAAAAGTATTTATAGCCTTTTTGTCTTAGAGATTGGATATCGAAAAGCTTATCGGAATTGTAATTGATTTTTACTCCCAAGGAAATTATAAATTCAACATCCTTGTCAATAATTTCTCCCGGAATTCTGAATTCAGGAATAATTTGACTTACTACTCCGCCGGCTTTTTTATTTTGTTCGAATATTGTTACATCAAATCCTGAATGAGCAAGAAAATAAGCCGTGGACAACCCTGCCGGACCTGCGCCGATAATTGCTGCTTTTATTTTCTTTTCATCTATCGACCTGTTCTTTTTGAAATGTTCAACGAATTGTTTGTAGCCTTTTTCAACGGCTTCCTTTTTTAATTCGCGGATTAACAATGGAGAATCGTAGTCCCACCTCGTACACTTGGCAGTGCATTGATGGTCGCAAATGTACGAAGTAATATTTGGCAAAGGATTTTTTGCCGCAATTACTTCGCAGGCTTCTTTAAATTTCTTTTCTTCAATCAATCTAATGTAATCTGAAACGTCTTGCTCGATTGGACAATTTATCTGACAGGGTGCAATAAAGCAGTCAAACATTTCAAGTTTATTTTGAATTTTTATCGAGCCGGTATTTCTCTTTTCTTTTTTATAATTGATATCAGTTATGGAATGTTCAGCTAAATTCTTGAGAAGATTAAGGTGAATTTTATTTTTGATATTATTTTCGAAAATAATTTTATCGGCTTCTTTTGCGGCTTCGAATAATCTTAGATAGCCGCCTGGTTTTAACAAATCAGTTACCATAGTTACCGGGAAAATACCTGCAGCTAAAATATCTTTTATGTTTTCAGTATCTGCACCTCCGGAAAATGAAATTTTAATGTCGCCTTCAAATGATTTTGCTAATTCGTAGGCGAGATTTATTGTAAGAGGATATAAGGCTCTCCCCGACATATACATTTCCGTCCCCGGTAATTTTAATCGGTTATTTTTTACGCCGAGAGTATTTGACAGCTTTATTCCGAATTCTTTTTTATTTAAACCTGCATAAGACTTAAGTCGTGATGCTAAACCTTCTGCTTCGCTGAAAATTAAATCATTCTCAAAAATCTTTTCATTTAAATTCAAATAATTAAAACCGGTCTCTGCTAAAATATTTTCAACTTTTTGCCTTCCTAAAAGTGTCGGATTAAGCTTAATAAAAGTATGCAGATGTTTAGCTTGGATTAAATGTTCGGCAATCTTTTCAATTTCATCCGGAGGACACCCATGCATTGTGGAAAGTGTAGCTGATCCGGAAATATTTGGCGAAATATTGCTGATATTCGAAAATGATTCTTTGAACCGGAACGTTACTTCCTCATTTTGAATTTCATGTTTATTGGCAGCTTGAAGAAATTTATTATAGAAACTTTTACTTTCAATTAATTGTTTATATTGTTCAAACAATTTATTTCCGGATGCGTCTTTCATAGAATTAATAAACTCATCCATCTTATTAGAAGTAATTCCTTGAAAGTCATATCCAAGGCTCATGTTGAAGATGAATGAATTTTGCGAATCAGAAAGCTTCAATGCTTGTTTTAAGATGTGGATTATAATCCAAGCTTTTAGATATTCGTCGAATGATTGTTCAAGATTTAATTCCTGGGACCATTCAACATTGTAGCATTCGTCCTCAGCATCGATGCATGGTTTTGTAACTTTAATTGAATCTAGAACCTGGACTGTTTTCAATTCAATAAATCTTCCGCCGACCAGATATGTTGAGATTATATTTTGGGCTAATTGTGTGTGCGGACCTGCTGCCGGACCAACCGGAGTCTCAATTGACTGATCGAATATGGATATATCATTTTTATTTCGTTGGATATAAAATTTTGAGGACGGAATTCCGAATATTGAACCTTGTGAAAAATATTCATTGAAAATCCAAAACAAAAGATGTTCGAACTCGACCGGTACAAAACGTTTTGCCATAAGCACCCCATTTCATTTTTGTAGAATTATTAAATCATAATTTTTAGAAAACTTAAGTTTTAAAGCTGTATAAATATACTCCAAGTTTATAAAAAAATAAATTTTTTACTTACTAATTAATTTAATTTTTTATAATTTAACACTGACAAAAATTCAAAGGGTTATTATGAATTTCATTAATGGGGCAATAGTCGATGGACAAAAGTAAATTTCTCCATTCTTACTATTGTAAAATTATTTATATGATTTCAGTAAAGGGATAAAATGAATTTAGCAAAACAAATTCTTACTCTTGCCGAAAATAATTCCGATTTTACAGCTCAAAACTTATCCCGTTTAATAAAGCATAAATCATTAAGCTGCGGCGAAAAACAGACTGCTGAAGATCTAAGAGACATGATGGTCAATGCCGGATTTGATGAAGTATTTATAGATGGTTTAGGAAACGTAATCGGCAGAATCGGCAGCGGCAAAAAAATAATTGCGATTGATGGGCACATCGATACAGTAGACGCCGGTAATTTGGATAATTGGAACTTCGATCCATTCGGCGGAGAAATTAAAAACGGATTTGTGCACGGCAGAGGCAGTGTTGATCAATCCGGAGGGCCAGCTTCATTTATTACAGCAGGAAAAATTTTGAAACAGATCGGCTTAAAGAATGATTTGACAATCTATTTTGTAGGATCAGTTATGGAGGAAGACTGTGATGGACTCTGCTGGGAATATATAATTGAAGAAGATAAAATTAAACCGGAATGTGTTATCGTTACCGAACCGACAAATTTAAATATTTACCGCGGGCATCGCGGCAGAATGGAAATTGAAGTTTCGTTCCACGGAATCTCCGCTCACGGCTCTGCACCTGAACGTGGGAAGAATGCTATTTATGAAGCTTCGAGAGCTGCACTGGAAATAGAAAAATTAAATAGCAAACTTGCTAACGATTCGTTCCTTGGAAAAGGTTCTGTGACTATTTCGGAAATTGTTTCATCAAGTCCTTCTTTATGTGCTGTGGCGGATTATTGTAAAATTCATCTTGACAGAAGATTGACAAATGGAGAAAATAGAGAGTCAG
>JAJYSI010000251.1 GCA_021793635.1 Bacteroidota bacterium | reverse complement strand
AATATCAAATTCCAAGTACAAATATTTTTTATCAGATACCTTCAGCGACTTTGGGGCAATGATTTCAAAGCTGGATTTTATTTTTACGCCCGATACAGCAGCAATTCATCTCGCTTCGGCTTTCAACATTCCGACCTTTGGCGTTTACCTGAAATATAAAACTAACGATATGAGTTGGTCTCCGTATAATACAAAGTTCGACTGCGTTATAACGGAAGATGAAAATCTATCCGGTGTTACATTTGAACAGGTTATTTCTAAAATGAAACCTTTTTTTGAAAGCATCCTTTTAGAGAATAATGTTTACAAACAAAATTAAAGTCAATCCGTTTTCGCTTGCCGTAAGAATCAACCGACCGTTGATTCTAGACGGCGCGATGGGAAGCATGCTTCAACAATCCGGAGTACAAACTTCCGGCGTGTTGTGGATGTCTTATGCCAACCTAAAATACCCGGATAAAGTTTATAAAATTTACAAACAATACATTGACGCAGGTGCGGATATTATTACAACTAATACCTTCAGAACAAATCCCGCTGCGATTGATTCTTCCGGCAAAAAAATAAATTCTAAGAATTTCGTTAAAGAAAGTGTTAAGATTGCAATTGAAGCTGCTTCTGAATTACCGGTATTTATTGCCGGTTCAAATGCACCGGCAGAAGACTGTTATCAAATAAAAAGAAAATTATCTAAGAAAAAACTTGAAGCAAACCATAAAGAACATATTTTTTCACTGATAGAATCGGGCTGTCATTTTGTTTTGAATGAAACACAAAGCCATTTTGATGAGATAAAAATCATTTGCAGTTTCTGCAGCCGGAATAACATTCCTTATATAATCAGTTTCTTTGTTGATGAAAAATTGGAACTGCTTTCCGGTGAAAAATTGAAGGAAGTAATTAAGTTCGCTCTTGATTATAATCCGCTCGCAGTTGGGATTAACTGTATTAAAGAAAAAACATTTTTTAACTTCTTCAACCGTTCAAGCTTCAAGTATAATTGGGGCGCGTATTTAAATTGCGGAAGCGGCGGATTTTCAGATGAAAATATTTCTTGCGGTGTTAGTCCGGAACAATACTTAACGTCTGTTAAAAAGATCTTGCACAAAAAGCCATCATTCATAGGCGCTTGCTGCGGCTCAACTCCGGATCATATTAAAAAAATTAAAGAATTGTTAGATGGAAAAGCTGGAAATTAAAACTCCCTGTAAAATAAATCTCGGATTAAAAGTCATTAAAAAAAGAGCCGATGGCTACCATGACATTGAAACAGTCTTCTATCCGATAAATTTATACGACAAATTAAATATCGAATCTTCAAATTCGTTAACATTCAATTCCAACAACAGTCAAATTAAATCTGAAGATAATAATTCTGTTCTTACAGCAGTAAAAAAATTGGAAGAACTGACCGGAAGAAATCTTAATGTAAAAATTTTTTTAGAAAAGAATATTCCAATCGGTGCCGGCTTAGGCGGCGGAAGCTCTGACGGCGCCGCTGTATTAAAGGGATTAAATAAATTTTTCAATTTAGGATTAACTGAAGAGGAATTGAAACGGTTAGCTCTTGAAATTGGTTCCGACACTCCATTTTTTATTGATCCCAAAACATGCTTTGCAGAATCAAGAGGCGAAGTGCTTAAACCAATAGACTTCAAAATAGAATATCCAATACTTATTGTGAATCCCGGAATTCATGTATCAACAAAATGGGCTTACGAAAGTCTCTCATTACAAACTGGAATGGAAAATCATCTTGATTATAAATGTCTTCTTTCTAAAGATTGGAGAGAAATTAGAAATCAAATAACGAATGATTTTGAAGTGCCGGTTTTTAAGAAACATCCCGAAATAAAAAGCATTAAGCAAAAGCTTTATGAATCCGGTGCATTATTTTCACTTATGACAGGAAGCGGCTCAACAGTGTTTGGAATTTTTTCGGATATCTCATTAGCAAAAAAAGCAGGATTAGAATTTACTAAAAGCTATTTTACATTTATCCATTCAAATGAGCTTACTTAAAAACATTTGAAAACATCCGACCATGCCGCCAAGTTTTATAGTATCAGCTTACCGCACCTTCGGCAATTTCAATATAATTTCTTGATGCATTCAATTTGAACATTATCCCAAGTGGAATTGTTACATTATCTTTAATGTGTCCGTGCTTAAAATTATAAACAACCGGAATTTCCAGCCCGCCGAAATAATCTTCAATTACTTCACCGAGAGTCAAAGTCCGCTTTGTTGGATCGGTTTCATTGCAATCAATAAAAGCTCCTAGAATTACTCCTTTTACATGACTTAATATTTTAGAAAGTCTGAGCTGGTTCAGCATCCTATCTATTCTGTAAGGTAGCTCGCCAACTTCTTCAATAAGAAGAATTCTGTCCCTCATTTCAGGAAGATAATCTGTTCCGACCAATGACGAAAGCAAAGCCAGATTTCCGCCGAGAATTCTGCCTTTGACAGTTCCCTTTTTCAAAGCAGAAATTTTTTCTCCATTAGGCAGTTCAATTTTACCGTAACTTTTATTTGATGTTATTAATCTCCAGAAAATTTCTTCGGTATATTTACTGACTTCGCCTGAAAAATCTATAGAAACCATTGGACCGGCAAACGTAACCAAACCAGTCTTATTAAAAAACGCTAATTGAAGCGCGGAAATATCACTATAGCCGACAAATATTTTTGGATTTCGCTTAATTAAATTATAATCAATTTTATCGAGCATTCGAGTAGAACCGTATCCGCCTCTGACACAGAAAATTGCCTTAACATCTTTATTTTTAAACATGTAATGGAGATCATCAATTCTGTCCTCGGTAGTTCCGGCTAAATATCCGCGTACTTTACCTACGTTTTTTCCTACCTCAACTCTGTATCCTAAGCTTTCCAAATATTTCACACCGGTTTCAACTGTAGATAAATCGTCCGGTGAGGAAGCGGGTGAAATTATCCCGATAACGTCCCCTAATGCCAATCTTTTAGGTTTTATAATTTTCATACTATCCCGTTTTATTAAGTTATTAGTTTAGTTAAATTTACTCGATCAAAATTTTCGTTTCAAGAAAGATTTATTTTTAGTTCTATTTTTATTCTCAAATTTATCAATTAAAATTTGTTTAGGATAAATAACAAATTAAAAGATTAACTAAGAACTTTTTCAATTAAAAAATATCGAACCTAATGTCTTATGGCGTCAACTAACAAGTTGAAAAATAATAACTTACTTTTTAAGAACAAAGTAAAAAAAATAAAATTAGTTCTTACCGACAACGACGGCGTACTTACCGATACCGGCGTATACTACTCTGAAAAAGGTGAAGAATTGAAAAGATTTTCAATCCGTGACGGCATGGGAGTAGAAAGATTAAGAGAAATTGTTTCTGTTGATACCGGAATTATTACAGGCGAAACTTCCGGCAGCGTTTTAAAAAGAGCTGAAAAGCTGAAAATAACCGAGCTTTATCTTGGAGCAAAGCAGAAACATCTTCTTTTGCCTAAGATTTTGGAAAAGAATAACTTAACTGCCGAAAACATAGCTTATATCGGCGACGATGTTAATGACATAAATCTAATGAAATTGGTCGCAGTTACAGCAGCACCTGCCGATGCTATGCCGGAGATAAAAAAGATTGTTGATTACGTTTGTTTAAATAGAGGCGGCAACGGCGCTTTCCGGGAATTTGCCGAACTAATCATAAAAATTAAGTCGCGGTGAGAAAGGTTCAAAAATTCTGCAATCTTAAAATTTTATGGCATTTGTCAGATTAGGAATTAGTTATAAAGGTATAGGGTATAAGGGTATAATTCGTTCATCATTTTCTCCTTAAAATCGAATGAACCTAAAATTGAACCTCAAAAATTCTTAATGTTCAAACCGCTATTTACACCACTATACCCTATACCTATATACCTTTATACGGTATGCCTCCTATGGTTTAGTCTTTCTCGGAAATCTTTCGTCCATCATTGCCGCGCGGTAAGCAAAATAAGCCATCATTGCCGCTGACTGTTTCATATCTTCTTTTTGCAGACGATCATAAACATCCATATTGGAATGGTGAGTTCTTACACTATAGTCCATTGGATCTTGGATGAATTGAAATCCCGGTAAGCCAGCATTATCGAACGACAGATGATCAGTCCCGCCGGTGTTAGAAAGAGAAATTGTCTGTGCATCAGGATCGCCGAAATCTTGAAACCATTTACGGAAGATTGGTCCGGCAGTTTCATTTCCCTGAAGATGAATTCCTCTAAATTTTCCTCCGCCGTTATCATCGTTAAGATAAATAGAAAAATCGCTGAACTCATTCTTCTCTTCAGAATTTATATTTGAAACAGTTGAGGCAAGACTGTTGTAACTTGATGATTTACGACCGAAATGTTTTTCAACATAAGCTCTCGAACCGAGTAATCCTTCTTCTTCGCCGTCCCAGAGCCCGATTCGGATTGTACGTCTTGGAATAAGATTAAGCTTCTTCAGCAGTCTCATTGCTTCCATGCAAACGGCAGTACCGGAAGCATCATCAGTTGCGCCGGTCCCGCTGTGCCATGAATCGAAATGCCCGCCGATCATAACTATTTCGTCCTTCTTATTTGTACCTGGTATTTCGCCGATTATATTGAATGCCGAATCCGGTCCGGAAAATTCTGCTTTCAATTCCATTTGCATTGTAAGCTGCTCGCCCTTCTTAATCATCCTTATCATTCGATTATAATTTTCAGATGAAACAGAAATTTGCGGAATTACTTGAGGAGCTTTAGGATCATAAACCTGCAGATTTCTATGATGATCAACTTCTTGCGCTGGTACCGATGCTTGCTGCACAAAAACAGTTCCGTCGTCACCGTTTGAATTTGTTAGAACAGCAGCCGCTCCTTCTTCTGAGCAGAACTTGAATATCTTTGGTCCTAATATTCTGCTTAAAAGAAAATTAGCAACAGACGCCGAATCTATGTTTGGCATATATCTTTTTAAAAATACAAAGACAGAATCAAAATTTGACATATCCATTCTTGGATAACTAAATCTGCCTTCATGATGCTCGAATGCATTTGCCAGTTTAAGCAAAGATGAATCATTCAGCCTGTGCGCATCAGCTTCAAAATGCGGATGAAGTTCTCTTTCATCGTTCATAAGAACAAACTTCCCTTTCAATTTGCCTTTGTAATTGTCAAAATCTTTTTCCGATTTTACATTTAGCCAAACAACCTCTGCTTTAACAGTTCCTTTTAATGAAGAAGACCATGCCTCAGGATATGCAATTAATGGGATTGTTCTCGGAGCTATAACTTCGGCATAAAAGCTTTTTAAACTCCAGCCTTTTCCTTCCGGTCCCCATTTTTCAAAATGAACATTTTCCAAACCGTACTCTTTCAATTCGGATTCAGTCCAGTCGGCAGCTTGTTTGTATTCTTTTGAATAAATTAATCTTGGTCCGCAAACATCGGTAAGATAGCTTGCAATCTCCATTACCTTCGAGTCTTTCATCTCTTCATTTTTGATTAATGCAGCGATAGAATCCTCAGCAGCCGGATTGATCTGCGCTGAAGCGACAAAAGAAATCATGCAAAAAAAGACAATTAGAATTGTGGAATTTTTTTTC
>JAJYSI010000250.1 GCA_021793635.1 Bacteroidota bacterium | reverse complement strand
ATTATTTTTGGTTTCATAATTTATCACAAAAATGAAGTTTGTTTTTTTATTGATACAAAGTTATAGAGAAATAAATTCATTTTGTTGTGAATAAATTTTTATATGTTTGTCTCATAAATTTTTAATATAATCGGCGGTCTAATGCAAAAGAATGTAAAAAGTCAGTCAAAGAGTTCTTCGGTGAAAAAAGAAGGGGAGAAAAAAATAAACGGTACAATTAAAATTATAGCTGCTGTTCTGTTGGCGGCAGTAATTTTATTTCTTATAATAACTAATCTCCCTAAAAAGGATAACGGCAATAAAGATTTTATGTTTAGAAAAGACGGCGAATTAACATTTATTGACTCTGCGAGTAACGCGGTAAAGTCAACTATAGATATTCAAATTGCGGACAATGATTTTGATAGGGAGCTCGGTTTAATGTTCCGCAAGAGCATGGAAGAAAATCAAGGTATGCTTTTTATTTTTCCTATTGACACTATACAAAATTTTTGGATGAGGAATACATACATACCGTTGGATATGATTTTTGTGAATTCTAAGGATAAAATTGTAACTATACAACATGCTACTAAAACTTTATCCGATCAAACTTATGCTTCAACGGCGCCCGCAATGTATGTAATTGAGGTGAGCTTAGGATATACTGACAAATATAAAATTAAAACCGGTGATAAAATTTCATGGAAGAGATAGTGATAAGTCGTTGAAACGACTTCTAGGATTCGGGTGGGATTTTTTATACCCACGACCGAGGTCGTGGGCTGCCTATTCACTGTTAAGAAGCATATAAACTGAAATAAGCTTTACTACTGAGGTATAGGGAAATATGGACTGATCTTTAATGCTAAGGCAATATCTAGATAGAAGAAAATAGCAGCCCATAGATTTATCTATGGGGATGGGGGATGGTAAATAAATATTAAATATACGGGTTGTGATATTGATAAGTCGTTGAAACGACTTAAAGATTAGTTTCGTACTTCTATTCCCACGACCGAGGTCGTGGGCTGCCTGTTCACTGTTAAGAAGTATATAAACTGAAGTAAGCTTTACTACTGAGGTATAGGAAAATGTGGACTGATCTTTAATGGTAAAGGAATACCTAAATAGAAGAAAATAGCAGCCCATAGATTTATCTATGGGGATGGGGATAGGTTTATCTATAGAAATGGGGTAAGATTTATATATGGTAATTGAATAAATCAATTAAAAAATCGACTACATTCTACCTTCCGTAAAGTTCGTCTTCTGTTAATTCACAAATAATATGCGCAATAGTTATATGTCCTTCTTGAATACGCTGTGTATTATTTGATGGAACGACAATAGGAATATCAACAATTGATTTTAATTTTCCGCCGGTTCCTCCGAGAAATCCGATTACCTTCATTTTTTTGGAATGCGCCATTTCAACAGCTTTAATAACGTTTGGAGAATTCCCGCTCGTAGAGATGGCAAGAAGGACGTCACCGTTATTTCCCAAGCCTTCAACATTGCGGGCAAAAACATTTTCGTAACCGATGTCGTTGCCTCCGGCTGTTAGATTAGATGTATCGGTTGTTAAAGCTATTGCAGCAAGAGCGGGACGGCTAATATTATGATTTAATCTAATCATTAATTCCGTTGCTATATGCTGACAATCTGCGGCGCTTCCGCCGTTGCCGCAAAGAAGAAGTTTCTTTCCATTCTTATAAGCATCAACTAAAAGATCAATCGAGGCAAGTATGCCGGGTAAACATTCATTCTGTATTTTAATTTTTGTTTCTGAGCTTTCAACAAGCGAATCTATTGCGAATTTTTTCTTATCCATATTTTCAAATTTAATTAATAAAGTTTTTTCCTAAACATTAACAGGTAATTTTATATGAACTGCATTTGCAAACTCTTTTATCAAACTCCAGTTATTTTCATCTTCTAAAAAATTTCCGGTTACAATAATCTTAGCGCCACTTTCAATTTTTCCACGCGCGGCTTGAGGAGACCTAATCCCGCCGCCGACTATTACAGGAACGCTGCAAATGCTTGAAACTGCTTTAACCATTTCGTTTGATATTGGTTTATCGGCTCCGGAGCCGGCTTCAAGATAGATTAATTTCATACCAAGATATTCTGCCGCAAGCGCTGTAGCCGCCGCGATTTCAGGTTTGTTTTTTGGAACGGGAAAACTTCCACTCATATATTCTGCCGTGGTAATTGAGCCTGATTCTACGATAATATATCCGGTTGAAATCGGTTCCAAATTATATTTTCTAATCAAGGGAGCTGCTAAAACATGCTTGCCTATTAAGTGTTCCGCATTTCTTCCGCTTACTACGGAAATAAATAGAATTGCATCCGCAGATTGACAAACTTGATTTTCGCTTCCCGGGAAGATTATTACAGGCAAAGTTGTAATAGTTTTCACATTAGCCAGAAAGGTGTCAAAGTTGCCGTTAATCATTAAGCTTCCTCCGACCAAAAATCCATCGACACCGGAATGCTCACAATGAGTAATAAACCGGGATAAATCATTATCGGTCAATTTGTCCGGATCAAGCAAAACTAAATAAGCCGCGCCTTTTTGCGAAATAGTATTTAGCAGATAATTATAAATTTTCATAAAAGATTCAGTTATGATAAACGAATATAAAAATTTTGAGTTTCATAAAAAAGAATATGCCCTAAGTTCATCAATATTTTAAATAGCGACATTTTTGGCTTATATTTTCCTTTTTGAAAGCGCTATCAATATTTTCGAACTGAAAAGATGTGATAGAATTGGCTTAAAATTCATAAATTGATCTAACTGGTTTATTTAATATTTTCAATTAAAATAGTCTCACCCCAAAATTACTAAAAAGCTAAGGAGAATTACTGATGAATGCTGAGATTAAAAATTTTTTCTATCCTTCTAAAATCGCAGTTGTGGGCGCTTCGCAGAAGGAAAAAAGTATTGGATACGAGCTTTTGAGGTCGATTAAAAATTATGGATTTGTTGGTGAAATATATCCCGTAAATCCGAATGCGGATTTTTTGCCCGGTTACAAATGCTATAAATCCATTCCGGAATTACCTGATGGAATTGATCTTGCCATCATAGTTGTTCCAAAACAATTTGTCGATGATTCTCTCGATAATGTTTTGCTAAAAAATATTAAGAGTATAATTCTGATTACAGCCGGTTTTAAGGAAGTGGGCGTGGAAGGCGCTGAATTTGAGCATAAAATTATCGAAAAGATTAGGGCATCGGGAGCGAGGTTGGTAGGGCCAAATTGCATGGGAGTAATAAACACTTTTAAGGATATAAGGCTTAATGCTACTTTTGTCGCCGAAAAACCGGAAACCGGCTGTACTGCTTTTCTTTCGCAAAGCGGAGCAATAGGAGCAGCTGTACTAAATTCACTTCGGGAAACAGATATTAAATTCGGACATTTTATTAGCGTCGGAAATAAGGCAGATATTTGCGAAAATGATCTTTTGGAATTCTGGCAGTCGGATGATAATATAAAAACTATCGCTCTTTATTTAGAAAGTTTTACTGACGGGGAATCATTCCTTAAAATAATATCTAAAGAAATTAATTTTAAGCCTATTATTATTCTTAAAGCAGGAAGAACTGCTGAAGGAATAAAAGCCGCATCGTCTCACACAGGTGCAATCGGCACAAGCGATAAAGTTGTGGATGCTGTATTGAATCAGTTTGGAATTATCCGTGTTAATACTCTTACCGCTCTTTTTAACACATCAAAAGGGTTTGAGAATTTTCCGCATCCTTTCGGTAATAGAATTGCCGTTGTAACAAACGCCGGCGGTCCGGCAATATTGGCAGTAGATGCGCTTGGAGAAAAAAACTTGACGCTCTCAAAATTAAGTGAGAAAACAAAAAATAAGTTAAGGACAATTGTACATCAGGAAGGAAGTGTAAATAATCCGGTTGATCTTCTCCCTGGCGGCGCTGCTGAACAATATAAATCTGTAAATGAAATTTTATTATCCGACGAAAATGTTGATGCGGTAATTTCAATTTTTGTCGAACCTGTTATGGTTTCTCCGATGGCAGTAATAGAAGCTGTTAACAGTATTGAAAACATCAAGCCTATTTTTCAAGTTGTCATGCCGCTGCCTGAATTTTGGGAGAATTACCGGGCAAATTCAATCTATAAAAAACCTTTATTTAGAAATCCCGAAGAACCGGCGGAAGTTATTTCCAACATTTTGTTTTACTTAAATAAAAATAAAGTTCACCACGAGATTTTGCCGCCTCAAAATTTCGGTTTCAATCTAACCAAAAAATCTTCTTTCGTATCGAATGATTTAATAAAGTTAATGATGAAACACTATAACATACCACTTATCAGTTCAACAATTATCTCAGCCGGTAAAATTAACAAGCATATTGAAGATTTTACTTTCCCGATAGTATTAAAGGGGATTTCAAAAGAACTTGTGCACAAGTCAGAGATAAATGCAGTTAAGGTAAATATCAAGAATATAAACCAACTTCTTGAAGCCGAAATGGAAATACTTGAAAACTTTAAGACTAACGGAATTGACCTGGATGAATTTCTTATTCAACCATACATCAAACCACGCTTTGAAATATTGATCGGTGGATTTAGAGACCCGGCTTTTGGACCAATGATTATGTTTGGCACCGGAGGAAAATATGTGGAAATTTATAACGATACGGCAATTAAATCTGCTTACTTAAACGACAACGATATTGACGAATTAATTTCCGCAACAAAAATGGGAAAGCTTCTTGACGGTGTTAGAGGAGAAACGGCTATCGATAAAACGAAGGTTAAAGAAATAATAAAGTCAGCAGCTCAAATGATGGTGGATAATCCTTCAATTTTAGAGTTCGATTTTAACCCGGTTATTATCTCTGAACACAATTCCATATATGCGGTAGATGTAAGGATAAAATTGTCCTAATAAATTAAGTTACGCAAACAATTTCAAATGTAGTGGTAGCAGAGTATAAAACCTCCGAGGTTTAGGAAAACCTCGGAGGTTTCTCTTTATGTAATAATAACAATTTGCGTATGGTGACTTAATAAATCTAGGTACGCAATTCTTGGAATGAATGAGGCTGTGCCATTTTTGTCACACTTTTTCCCTGCAATTTTTAGGTGAGAATTATAGGCTTGGTGAAGGCTTGTCATAGGCTTGTTACAGGCCTGGTAGAAATTGAGAAAATTTAGTCAAAAGACAGAGGGGAAAAAGAGTAAAGTGTGACAAAATGGCCGATGAGGGAGAGAGTAACGAGTTACGAGTAACGAGTGACGAGTGACTTTAAGGATGATGGAAGAATGAAATAGTGTAATAGTGCGAAATTCTCTAAAATCTCATTATTCCACTTGGTTTTATAAAGGGGTTATTTGAGGCGACTTTAAGTCGCATTACTCAATTCTTGAGAAATTGGTGTAGTGGAATTGGCTTATATTTTCTGTTATTTCAAAGAGTTTTTTTTGAGCAAGGACAGAATTTAATAGCTATTCCCAAGATTAAGAAAATCGACTAATTGCATTCTCCTCTTTTACCTTTTTTGATAAAATAATCACGAAAAAGTACTGTTTTAGCTTAAAAGAATTGGTATAATTTTAGACTAACTAATCATCTCAAATAGA
>JAJYSI010000249.1 GCA_021793635.1 Bacteroidota bacterium | reverse complement strand
TTAGGTTTGGCTTTGCCGGAAGGAAAACATATTACAGAGTTAATACCGAAAATAAAATTTAACATTTCAAATTTCATTCAAAAGGATAAGTCGCGGTCATTTTTTGCGAAGATCAACAAACATTATTATGCCGTACTTTTCAGAGGCATTTCCACTCTGGACTTTGCGCAGATTTATTTTCATGACTATACTGAAAAAAGAATCTATGAAAAAAAATTACTTAATTATAACCAGAAACTGAAGGTACTGTCCAGCGGTCTCCAGGACAAACTCGAAGGCGAAAAGAGAAGAATAGCCGGCGGGCTCCATGACAGCATCGGGCAGAACCTGCTGCTTATGAAATTAAAGCTGCAAAATATTTTAGATGATATACCGCAGCATGAACAAAATGACGTCATGAAAATTATTGATTCTCTTGAAAAAACTATTTCGGATCTTAAAATTATAATTCTTGATCTTAAGCCAAGAGTGCTGGAAGAAATGGGTTTAATACCGGCGCTTAGAACATTATGCCATAGAATATCTACCGAAACTTCTATCAACGGTACGGTTGATATAAGCGGGCTGGAAGAAAGATTGAACAGCAAATTGGAAATTTCAATTTATAGAATTATTCAGGAAGCCTTAAATAATATTATCAAGCATTCCGGCGCTAACGAATTTAATATTCAACTGATAAATACCGATAATATATTAAGATTAATGATATCGGACGACGGAAGAGGTTTTGCAGAAAAAGAACGGAAAAATTCAAAAGGATTAGGCTTAATGAATATGCGTGAAAGAGTAGAAAGCATGAAAGGCAGCTTTAAGATTGATTCGTCAATTGGCAAAGGAACATTATTGGTTTTTGAGATTCCCAAGGAGATTTAATTTTGGATTCGGATATTATAAGAGTACTTATTGCAGACGACCACCAGCTTTTTAGAAGCGGCATTGTAAGTTTATTAAAAGACGCGCATGAAATTATTATTGCCGGCGAGGCGGAAGACGGCGAGGAGCTTTATCAAAAATATTTTGAATTACTGCCGGATATGGTTCTGTCGGACATTTCCATGCCTTTGGTTTCGGGAATTGAAGCCTTCCATAAGATTAAGCAGACGGATGAATCTGCCAAAGTTCTATTCTTATCGATGTATGACAGCGAAGAATTTATTTATTACACGCTTAAGGTTGGCGGTCTTGGGCTAGTGGGAAAAAATATTATTCAGGATGAATTAGAAAACGCGATTAGGACTGTAAACAATGGGAATTATTAATTGGGGAAAGATTTTAAGGAGGAAGACATTTCATCTTTGATTGATAGATTTGATTCGATCCTATCACCAAAGCTTGATATGAACGGTATCGCATTGTCGCCAAGAGAAATTCAAACACTTAAGTTTATTAGCGAAGGATTAACAAGCAAGGAAATGGCTGATATGCTTAAAGTAAGTAAAAGAACAATAGATACTCATAGGACGCATCTTATGTCAAAGCTTAATTTAAGGTCGCTTCCGGAACTAATAAAATTTTCAATTCAGTTTTCTTTTAAAGAACAAATGAGGTAGGGAAGAGCGGCATAATTTACCGGAAAAGCATTTTCTATTTGCTTAAGTAGAATTTTTAACATAACTTATATTTAGAGTTAATTAAAAAATAATTGCAAGATTAACTGCAACACTAGTATAGTCCATTTTAATTGTTCGGCATTTTGAAAAAGGGGGAATCATAAGCTGAGTAATTGTTCAATAAAAATAATATAAAACTAATTCAATAGGAGAAACTATGAATATTTTTGTCGGGAATCTTTCAAAGAGCGTAACCGAAGACGATTTGGTTAAATTGTTCTCAGAATACGGGCATGTCCACAGTTCAAAAATTATTAAGGATATGTTCACTCAAGAATCCAAAGGATATGGATTTATTGAGATGCCGGGGCAAAACGAAGCCGAAAAAGCTATCGAAAACCTTAACACAAAAGAATTCATGGGCAAAAAGTTGACTGTAAACGAAGCCCATTCCCGGGTCGGAAGAGATCGAAGAAGCAGAGATTCGTATTATAGCAGGAACAATGACAGACGGACAGGAAATAGATAATTCCCTGATCGCTAAACAGTTTTTTATAAAAAGCAGCTGTCGACATTAACGGCAGCTGCATCATCAACTGTATAATTGCTTTGCTGACTGCAAAAGGAAATGCAGGAGTAATCCAATCTTTTAAAAAACTTAATTGGCTTTAATCATTTAAACTTTATTTGCATCGGATGTCCTTCGGTATTGAAAATTACTTTATTGAAGGCGAGAGTTCTTTCCGGTGCAAAAAGTAAATAAAGATACTTCAGAGTTTCTGCAAAGAAAAAGCTTTCCATTGCATCTCTCTTATCTTTGGTGATAACACTTTTTAATTCGGCGAAACCGCTGTTTGTTTTGCAGTACTTTACAATGTTGTTAAGGAAGGTCTTTCCCATTTCCAGATATCTTTGGTTATGAGTGTAATGATATAAATAGTAAGCTGATTCAATTATTTCAGGACGAAGAGGATAACCGGGAGAAATTATTTTCATAGTGCTGTAATCAATTTCTTCGGGTTCAATTCCTTCAAGGTTCCACATTTTATAACATGAAGCTTCAAGTGCTTCGGCTCTTTTCAAATCTCCGCTGAGGGCTAATTCGGCAGGAAAGAAAGCATCGAGTGCACCGAAGTGAGTCGAAATTCTTTTGCCGGTATTCATGTCTGCATGTCCGTACCAAAATCCTGTAGAAGCTTTATCCGCAAGATATTTATTAATAGCTACAATGCTCGCCTTCCACATTCTTTCCAAATCTTTATCTCCAAAAAGCTTCCATCCTTTAAGAAGATATTCATAATAAGAATCTATTCCGCCGGTAATGCTGCTGTTTGTGTTAACCCATTTCCCGGTCTCAATATTTATTTCGGAACCGACCAAGCCAATCTTCGATCTTCGATCAAATAATGCTTCAAGAGCTTTTTTTGCTTTGTCGAAATAAATCCGATTACCGGTTAGTTTACTCAATGTACCAAGTTCGACGATGCAAGAACCAATCTCTGCCGGATTACTTACCTCTCCGCTGACCTCACCGGTTTTCAAATTGATATAACGGTATGGCATTCCGGTTTTAGAATTAAATACGGGCATCAATCTGTTTGCAAGATCTTCCGCTAATTTTAGAAATCCTTTATCGTGAGTTAATTCATAGCTCGAAAGCAATCCGCCGACAAGTCTGATATTTATCTCAAAGAATTTAACAGAAATATTTTTGTCGAATGAAAGGCTGTCAAGAATAAGTTTTTTTGTTTCGTCCGCTTCTTTTTTCAATCCCATTAAATACATCGTATCGAAGGCGTCGACGGGAGTCATCAACAGCGAAGAAGAATACCAGTCTCTGTAAGTATTGCTGATAGGTTTTAGTTCATCATGTCCCCATGCATATTTTTTGTATCCATTCCATGCAAAAAGAAATTCTTGCTTTACTTTATTTGCGAGTTCTTGTTTATTAATTTTTTCTTCTTTTAACATTGTTTTTGAATTAAAGTTTTCCTTATTCCTGCAAATTGTAAAATTTGACGAACAAAAAAATATGATAGTAAAAAGTATTAGTATTGATGTCGGGTATTTTAATTTCATCTCGTATCCTTGAATTGTATAACTTGATTAGTGAACTGCGTATGACAGAGGAGCGTCTTCACTCAAAGCTCCCCATGTTTTGTTGGGTTTATTTCCCATTTTGAAAATTAAAGTACCTCCATTTAAAATTTCTTTATGAAAAATATAAGTGCGGTTTATTTTTTTACCGTTAAGCTCTGCTGATTGGATATATTTATTTTCTTTCGAAACGTTTTGTGCTTCGACAATAAATTTTTTCCCTTTGCCGGCATCAATAGTTACTTTGTTAAACATCGGGCTACCGATAACATAAATACCTTGCGCCGGATTTACCGGGTAAAATCCAATGGAGCTGAAAACATACCAGGCTGACATTTGCCCGCAGTCGTCATTTCCACAAAGACCGTCGGTAGAATCGGAATATAAAGTTTCGCAGATATGCCTTACAACTTTCTGTGTTTTCCATGGCTCACCTGCGTAGTCGTAAAGATATGCAATATGATGGCTCGGCTCGTTTCCCTGAGCGTACTGTCCAACCATTCCGGAAATATCCGGTGATGAGTGAGAGCCTTCCACAACTGGTGATTGACTGAAGAGTGAGTCGAGCTTTGAAACAAATTTATCTTTTCCGCCCATCAAATTAATTAGACCACTGACATTCTGCGGAACAAACCAATCCCATTGCCATGCGTCTCCTTCAGTATAAACAGCATGCTGGTGATTGGAATATCTCGGGTCGAAAGGAACTACCCATTTACCATTGCTATTTTTCCCCCGCATGAATCCAGTGCTTTTATCAAAAAGATTTTTATAAAACTCTGCCCTCTTCATAAAATATTTATAATCATTTTCTTTATTGAGATACTTTGCAGTTTGTGCGATGCACCAGTCATCGTAAGAGTATTCAAGTGTTTTTGAGACAGATTGATTTTCTTTATCTGCCGGAATGTAGCCCATCTCCTTATAATATTTTAATCCGAAATGATCCTGCATTGCGCTGGTTTTCATTGCCTTGTAGGCTTCCTCAATGTTAAATCCGTGGAAGCCTTTAAGGATTGCATCTGTAATAACAGGAACTGCATGGTAGCCGATCATTGTGTTAGTCTCGTTGCCTTCCAATTCCCAAACGGGAAGCAATCCGGTTTCCTCGTAATGAGCAAGCATTGATCTTATAAAATCATTTACACGGTTCTGCTCAATAATTGTGAACAGGGGATGTTCTGCGCGAAAAGTATCCCACAACGAAAATACAGTATATTGGCTATATCCTTTCGCCTTATGAACTTTACCGTCAGCGCCTTTAAATTTGCCGTTGATATCGCTGAACAAACTTGGCTCAATCATCGTATGATATAATGCGGTATAAAAAGTTTTTTCTAAATCTTTATCTGTAGTTTCTATTTTTATTTTGCTTAATTCTTTTCTCCATAATTCCGCTGCCGCATATTTCACTTTATTAAAATCCCAGCCGGGAATTTCTTTATCAAGATTTTCCATCGCATCGGCAGCACTTGCTGATGAGATCCCGGTTTTTACATAAATAACTTCGCCGGGTTTTGTGTTAAACTTAAATACTCCGACAACGTACCTTCCCGTCGCGGCTTTTCCATCACTTACTATTTTATTATCAACGTAGATTAAATAGTCTTTGAAAGGCTTCGAGAACTTTGATGCGAAAAATACCCGCTGGTCTTTTGCCCAGCCGATAGAGAATCGGTAACCGGCAATTGTATTGTCATTTAATATTTTTAAAGAATCTTTTGTTGACTTATCCCAGTTTAAGCTATGACCAAGGTTGAGTACGATTACGGCATCGTTGCTTTTGGGAAAAGTATATTTCTGAAATCCTGCTCTTTTAGTTGCAGTCAATTCCGCTTTTATATCAAATGATTTTAACAAGACTGAATAATAACCAGGCGAGGCGCTTTCATCTTTATGAGAAAAATAAGAATGAAGACGAATTAGTTTAGTAGAATCCGCATTAGTATTTAATGAAATTGTTGCTGGCATAAAAAGT
>JAJYSI010000248.1 GCA_021793635.1 Bacteroidota bacterium | reverse complement strand
TCACTCTTCCATTCAAATCAGAGGGAGATATCCGTATGGAGAACGCCCTAAATGGGCTGGAAAAACTTGCACAATATTCAGACACAGTGATCGCCATACCTAATGACAAGCTGCTTATAAGCTTTTTTTTCTGTTAAGATCAATAACTACGTCCATGCTTATACCAGACAATTTATTGGTAAGTTGTTTCGACGGGATTCTAAAAAATGTCATCTCCTTTATCCCAAAGTCAATAGAATTATTTTGAAGTTTCGCGGGGAGCGGGCTGATTCTAAAGTCGTTTGTAAATATTGTGTATTTCTTACCATGTATTTCGAAAAATTTTAGTGCATTGACTGAATTGTGATAATCTATCTCATCCTCAGGAAGAATCAAAAAAAACGATTCCGACTTTTTGAATAAATCATTAAAATTTTGCTTTGCAAGCTGTCTTTTTCTCAACATATAATTGATAATTAAAATAGCTACCTTATCTCTGATTTTCTCCAACATTACTTTGAGGCTTCTTCCAATAGTTTAATAAATTCGACTTCTGTTAAAACATACACTCCCAAACCCATTGCTTTATCCAATTTTGAACCTGCGCTTTCCCCCGCAATTAAGCAATCTGTTTTTCTACTAACACTTGAAGTAACTTTTCCGCCGAGTAAAATTATCTTTTCGGCTGCTTCATCGCGAGAAAATTTTTCGAGAGCGCCAGTTAGGACAAAAGTTTTGTTCAAAAAAAAGTTTTCTTTTATTTCTTTCTTTTGCGAAGTAAAGTTTATCCCGTGTTTTTTTAGTCGTTGAATAACTTTTAGATTTTCTTCTTCAGAGAAAAACTTCTTTACGCTGCGGCTAATGCTTGGACCAATTTCATGGATGGAAGAGATTTCTTCTTCATCGGAGGAAATTAATTTATCTATCGATAAAAAATAATCAGCAAGTTTTTTAGCAGCTCCAGCGCCCACGTATCTTATCCCAATTGCATACAGAACTTTTGCAAATGGTTGCTTTTTACTTTCTTCAATTGAAGCTACTAAATTGTCAACGCTTTTTACGCCAAGACGCTCAATTGTAATTAATTCTTCCCTGCGCTTTTGTAAATCATAAATATCGGCATAAGTATTAAGAATTTTATTTTCAACGAAAAGATCAATCAGCGCTTCTCCAAGTCCTTCGATATCCATAGCGCCGCGCGACGCAAAATGTTCAAGCCGCCCTTTGATTTGTGCAGGGCAGTCTGCATTCTCACAATAATATGCAACTTCTTCTTCCGGTTTAAATAAAGGAGTTCCGCATGCGGGGCAATTTTCAGGAGGTTCAACCTTTAAAGAATTCGATTTCCTTTCATTCAAAACGACGGCAACAATTTTGGGAATTACATCGCCGCCTTTTTCTAAAACAACCTTATCTCCTTCACGAACATCCTTCCGCATAATTTCATCAAAGTTGTGAAGAGTTGCTCTGCTAATTGTTGAGCCCGAAAGTAAGACAGGCTCTAGTTCGGCTACAGGAGTAATAGCGCCGGTGCGTCCCACCTGCCATGTAATTTTATTTAACTTCGTAACTGCCTGTTTTGCCTTAAATTTGAATGCAACAGCCCAGCGGGGTGATTTTGCAATGCTTCCCAAAATTTTTTGATGACGAATTAAATTTACCTTAATAACCGCTCCGTCAATTTCATATTTAAGTGAATCTCTTTTTTCTTCGAGTTTTCTGCATGCTTCAAGAACTTCACTAATATTTTCACAAAGCTTATATTCCGGATTAACATTAAAGCCAAGCATTTTTAATAATTGTAAGTTTTCAATCTGGGATTCAAATTCCTCTTTTGCGCTGATTAAGAAATACAAAAAAATATTGAGCGGGCGTCTTGCGACAACCTTAGGATCTTGAAGTTTTAAAGTACCTGCAGAAGAATTACGGGGATTAGCAAACAACTTTTCACCTGAATTTTCGCGAGCTTCGTTCAGCTTACGAAAATCAGCGATCTTCATAAATATTTCCCCGCGCGCCTCAAAATCATCAAGCTTATATTTCAAAGATTTGAATTTATTTAATTTGAGCGGAACAGATTTAATTGTTCTTACATTTGCGGTAATTTCTTCACCGGTGGCGCCATCACCCCGAGTAGCAGCCGTTTTAAGGTAATAGTTAACATAATTCAAAGAAACCGACACCCCATCAATTTTAGGTTCAACAACATATTCGATCTTTTCACCATCAGGCAAGCCGTCACGGACGCGGCGGTCGAAATCTATCAGTTCTTCTTCGCTATACGTATTAGCCAAACTCAGCATCGGAACTTTATGCGATACCGGTTTGAAATCTTTGGTTAAATCTTTTCCGACACGTTGCGTGGGAGAGTCCGGAGTAATCAAATCAGGATTTTCTAATTCAAGTTTTTCAAGTTCTTTAAGTAAGAAATCATACTTTTGATCGCTTATAGAAGGATCAGCGAGGACATAATATTTATAATCATGTTCCCGGATTTGCTCTTTAATAGCTTCTATTCTTTTATGAATATCTATGGGCATTTAATTTTGAATTTAATTTTGAGGAGTCGTTAATAATTTTAACCCAGCGCTATCAATAGAAACTTCTTTCACTTCATTTTTTTTACCGGTAAAATTTAATAGTTTGCCGTTTAACGTTAACTCAATTGAAGCTGCGTTTCCAACAGTAAGCATATAATTTTTCTTTGCTTTAACACTCTTTCGAGAATTTGGGAACAAAGTAAAAACATTTTCGGTTTTACCATCAAGCAGAATTTTTATCCACGAAGTATCTTTTGATTCGATTAAGAGTGACAGACTATCGGAAGGTGATGCAACAAAAGTAGAATCCTTAGCTTGGAGCTGCGGGTTAGTCAGGTTATCCCGTTGTTCGTTTTCTTTTACAATTTCGTTATAAGGTTTTTCCGAAACTATTATTTCGGAATTTCCTTTAATAAAAGCAAAATAAACAATCACAAAAAGTATTAGAAGACCGGCTATTGATGAGGCAACAATCATTTTCTTTTTATACTGAATCGCTGCATCCTTCTGGCGCATTAATTCTTCTTCACTTGTATAAGGAAGCGAAGAATAAAATTTATTTTTGATCTTTGAGTCTTCGTCGAGTGTTTTTGCTTTCTTTGTATCAACTTCTAATTCGCCTTTCTCGTCAAAAGTCTGTCCTTTTTTAGCTGCATCATATTTTTTCATCATTAACTTTTCGTCAAGTCCCACAACCTTTGAATAATCTCTGACAAAAGCTTTGACGTAAAGCTCAGGCAAAAAAATGAAATCGCCACTCTCAATTTGCTCGATAAATTTCAAATCAATTCTTGTTTTTGCTGCGAGCTGTTGAGTAGAAAACCCGGCGTTTTCTCTTGCTGTTTTTAGTTCTTCTGATATTTTTGCAAACATGATCTTTTAGATTTTTTTTAACTATTATAAAATACTTCCGGACTCAATTATTCACTCAGCACATATTAATTTTGCGGCAAAAGCTCCGTCCATATGATGAATGTGAGGGAAAGTTTGGATACATCCGTTTTCATCTACTAAATCATTGGGAAAATAGAGCGAAGCATTTTCTAGTGTGAAGTTTGGATTATTATCAAGAAACTTTTTTATTATGTCATAATTTTCTTCCGGCTCAATTGAGCAAGTACTGTAAACAAGTACTCCTCCAGGCTTTATCATTGAAGAAGCTTTGTTTAATAGATCGTACTGAAGTTCATTCATGCTTCTTAAGTCCAATAAATCTCTTTTCCATTTAATATCCGGTTTTTTAGTAAGTGTTCCGGTTCCCGAACAAGGAACATCCGCTAGTATGCGATCAAATTTTTCGTCATTAAATTCCAGAGCATTTGCGACAATAGTTTTTACAGATTTAATTTTCAGGCGCTGCAAATTCTTTTCAACTATCCTTACTCGTCCTTCATAGCGGTCGACTGCAACTATTTCTCCTTGGTCATGCATAAGACCCGCAATGTATGCAGACTTTCCGCCGGGAGCGGCACATAAATCTAAGACTCTCATTCCAGGTTTTGCATCTAACAAACGGCAGGCAAGCCCGGCGCTTTCATCCTGTATATTAAAATAACCCTCTGCAAAATATTCCCAAGCGGTTATATTAGTCAAGTTTTGCAACTGAAAAAATTCGGGCAAATGCTTGCCTTGTTCAAACTTTAGATTTACAGAATTAAGAAGACCTTTAAATTCTTCCGGGTTTGTTTTGATAGCATTTATTTTAAGGGTAAGATACGGTTTTTCGTTATTTGCCGCTAAAAGTTTTTCTGTTGATTCTCTTCCGAAGCGGGTTAAGTATCTTTTGACCATCCATGATGGGTGTGAATAATAGGCACATAGATATCCAACCAGATCTTCTTCCGGATCAGGATATCTAATTGCATTTTTGCTGCGGATAATGTTCCTAAGGATAGCGTTTGTTAAGTCAGCAGATTTTTGCCCTTGAAGCCTTTTTACAAATTCAACAGCTTCGTTAACAACTGCGTAGTCTGGTACTCTTTCTAAGAATAAAATCTGGTAAAGGGCAACGCGCAATCCGTTTTTCAAGTTTGGAATAGCTTTTGAAAATTGCCCTTTGTAAAATCCATTTAATATCCAATCCAGTCGCCCCATCCACCTAATTACACCATGTACGATTTCATAAAGTAGCGCTTTATCCTGACCGCTTAATTCTGAATTTTTCATCTCATTGTCAAGCAGCTTTTCAAGATATGCATCTGTACGTTCTACTCTGTTAAGAATTTTTACCGCTAATCCTCTAACGCCATCATACAAATCTTTGATTGTGTGTTCTTCTAATTGAGTCATAATTAATAAGGATAGCCTCTTTTTCGTCTTTCTTTTTTGGTAATATCAAATACTTTTCTAAATAACTTTTCCTCAATATCACGCATAGTTGTATTTCTTCTAATCATTACTCTTTTTGCAGTTTCAATACTTCGTTCAAGGTCATAAGTTGTTATCGCATCGCTGCCTCCCCAGGAAAATGAGGGAATATATTTGCCCGGAAAACCAGCACCAAAAATATTGCAAGAAAATCCGACCGATGTACCTGTGTTGAACATTGTATTGATTGCTGTTTTCGAATGATCACCCATTATGATTCCCATAAACTGTGATCCGCTGTTTACAATTTCTCCGTTCACATAAACCTTAACGTTGCCGTAATTATTTTTTAGGTCGCTGCAGTTAGTATCTGCCCCAAGGTTAACCCAGCTTCCGAGGTACGCATGTCCCAGAAATCCGGAGTGCTGTTTGTTTGAATAAGGAAGAATTATCGAGTCTTCAACTTCACCGCCAACTTTCGAAACTTTCCCAATGCTTACATTTTCATAGATTCTTGCACAGCTTTTTATTTGAGCTGATTCACCAAGATAAACCGGACCTTCAACAACGGCGTTAGGGAAAACTGTTGCGTTTTGATCGATAAAAATCGGACCTTTACTTGCATCCAAAATAGCGCCGGATTTTATTTCAGCCCCGTCAGCAATAATAATGTTATCTTTTTCAATTAAGTGAGCGCCTTCAAATATTTTCCCTTTTATTAGTTTGTTATCATTGATTTTTGGAAAAAAGAAATTGAAATCTGCAAGCATTTCTTTTTCGTTGTTGTTGATAAGGTCCCACATGTAGCTTATA
>JAJYSI010000247.1 GCA_021793635.1 Bacteroidota bacterium | reverse complement strand
CTTTTAAAAACTGAGAAAATAATTTTATGAAAAGATTTTTGATGGTAAGTAATATGAAGAACAGCTCTTAAAAATTTTATTTTAAAGATTTAATAACTGTCAGAAAGTCAAGAACTAATAGAAGATAATCTTGGATAAAACATTTCCTCAACGGGAGCTACAAAGATTGTCTTAAAGCTTTCAATTGCTTCTTCTTTTGAATTAAAAAGCTCAAATAATTTTAGGGAATTAACTATTTCATCACGCTGGTTATATATATTTTCAGGTTTAATCACCTTTAGAGTTCCACCAATATTTAACAGTTTTTTGTAGGATAAGATTATTGCTCCCATAAATGGCGGATCTATAGTCCGGCAGTTAGATAAATCGATTATTATTTTCCGATAGCCTAACGCATATTCTTTTTGCAAAATTTCTTGGACATAATCAACTTCCCAAAAAGTCGCCTTGTTCGTCGTAACTTTAACGTAAATTAAGTCGTCAATATATTCTTTCAAAAAGTTCATTAATTCCGAATAAAAATTTTCAAATAATCATTATTACTGCAAAAATTATACCTTGCTGTAATTTATTATTTTACGTCGGAAGCGAGTTACGAATCGGAAAGAATTTCCCATTAATTCGGCAAGCAATAGGAAAAATTTACTTTAGTCAATCGTAATTTAGTATTAAAAAATCTACAGATAAAAGGAACATTTTGAGTCAATTGTCCAATATTGGGCAATAAAAAAATGCAGTGTCATCCGGATGGATTACCTTTATCTTTCAGTTCTCCATACTTTGATACAAAATCAATCAGTCATTCTATACGGTGTTCGGCTAAAAAACTTTTCAAATTCGCGTAAAAGTTCTTCGTCGCTTTTCCCGGTGCTGTGAGATAAATTTTCAAATACCAAATCCTTCAACGATGATAACGTCGCCTGAATTGAAATTACTCTCGAAAATAAGTCAAATACGGCTTTCGTTGTGTCTGCTTTATAATCAAACTTTTCCAATAATTACTTAAATTCCGGCATTGAGTTCTCTTAAAATTTTTAGATCTGAACATAATTAATTCTTTGTTTCTTAAAATTTAAATAAATCATTTTTATATGGAAGTGAATACCGATACTTTCTAATTATACCGGAGCAAAAATATTATGAATGAAAATCCATCAAATCCGCTAAATAGGTTTTCAAATCGTGTAAATGATTATGTAAAATCAAGACCTTCTTACCCTGCTGAAATAATGAAATTTATAGTAAATGATCTAGGACTTGAACAATCAGATAAGATTGCAGATATTGGTTCGGGAACCGGTAAGTTTTCTGAATTGCTGTTGAAAAACAAAAATGTTGTTTATTGCGTTGAACCAAATAATGAAATGAGAAAAGCAGCCGAAAAATTATTATCCGGTTACAGAAATTTTATTAGTATCAACGGCGAAGCTGAAAATACCGGACTTGATAATAATTGCGTTAAGTTTGTTACTTGTGCTCAGGCTTTTCATTGGTTTAATCATGAAAAAGTTAAAGCCGAGTTTCTTAGGATCCTTATTCCGGACGGCTGGGTTATTCTTATCTGGAATTCAAGGATTATTGACTCAACAAATTTTATGAAAGATTATGAAGAATTACTTTTAAATTTTTCTATAGATTATTCTCAAGTCAATCATAAAAATATTGACGAAAGAATATTGGATAGATTTTTTAGAAATTATAAACTTAAGATTTTTCCCTATTCTCAATCATTTGATTTCGAAGGATTGAAATCAAGACTGTTGTCATCTTCATACGCACCAAAAGAAGATCATCCCAAATATCGTGGTATGTTAGATGCACTTGAAAATATCTTCAATAAAAATAATGTTGGCGGCAATGTGGAGTTTATTTATAATTCCGAGGTATATTTTGGGAAAATATAATTAAATAATTTTTTCTAACGGTATTTGGAATAATCGCACCCTATCATCTTCTCTAACAATTTCACTATTTAAGCTGGAAATTTTTTCCGTTAATTTTCCAAGAACTTTCTCTTCCTGAAACGCAATCATTCTTACAGAATTGTAACCTGGAAAAGTTCTTGAGCCTAAATGCGCATCAGTAGAATGCCCTTTCCCTTTTACATTTTCCCATTCAGTAAAGAAGTCAATTTTTAATTCATCCAGTATATTGGATATCCTATCATCAAGAATATCGTGATAAACTAAAAACACAATTTTCATTTCTACACCTCATAATTTTAGTTTAAAGGTAAAGAAACTAAGCTAACTTTTTCTTATAGGTATAAATTTTAAAAATAATTTTTTTAATCGTTTTACCGAAAGATCATCAAGCAAAGTATAAACTACCGGCACAATGAATAATGTAAGCATCGTGGATGTTATCAAACCACCGATAACCGCCTGCCCCATTGGAGCTCTAAATTCTCCGCCTTCACCTAAACCGAGAGCGACTGGCATCATTCCGAAAATCATTGAAAAGATTGACATCAAAATCGGACGAAGTCTCGTAGGACCAGCTTGGAGCAAGGCATCGAATCTTGACAATCCTCTACCGCGAAGCACATTGGTATAATCGACTAATAGAATTCCATTTTTTGTGACTAAACCCATTAACATAATTATCCCGATTAGAGAAACAACTGAGACCGAGTTGCCGAAAATTAACAACATAAGAACTGCGCCAATCATCGACATAGGAAGTGCAAGCATTATTGAAAATGGGTGCATAAAACTTTCAAATTGAGCAGCTAAGACTATATAAACAAATACAATAGCTAAGCCGAACGAAAGAAATATATTGCCGAAAGATTCAGCCTGCATCTCACCTTCTCCGACAACACTCGCCGAATATCCAGGTTCAAAATTTATTTTACTAATTTCCTTTTGGGCATCTGCTAAAGCATCACCTAAAAACCTGCCGGACACATTTGCATCGATCCGTATTTCTTTTTGTCTAGCATATCTATTAATTTCTGATGGTCCAACGCCTTCACTGACTCTTGCCACATCTGTAATTGGGATAATAATAGGGTCATTGCCATTTCTATTTTTATTACTCTTTAATGATAAACCGGAAATGTCATTTAAACCGGAACGATCTTCTTTTTTTAGTCTAACCCTTACATCATATTGTTCATCACCTTCCTGATATTGGGTAGCAACATATCCGTCAACCATTGCTCTTACTGAAGTGGCAATCACTGCCGGGTTGACTCCAAGATCTGAAGCTTTTTCCCGGTCTATCAAAAGTCTTACTTCAGGTTTTGAAGTCTGAAGACTATTTTCAACATCAACAGTCCCAGGCGTAGAACGAACAATTGTCTCGACTTTTTCAGCATACCTTGCAAGTTTTTCCAAATCGTCTCCGCGTACGCTGAATGTCAAAGGCTTTCCTCCGCCGCCAGGTCCTCCTTGGACACCATAACTGATATTGGCGCCTGGTAAGAATCTCAAATCTCTTCTAAGAATAGCCATTATTGTTTTGTCGCTTTTATCTCTATCCTTTTTATGAACCAGTTTTACAAGTATAGTTGCCCTTGTAACCGGATCATTGCTGGCGCCAATGGTGGTAAGCATTGTTTGAACTTCCGGAAAAGTTCTTAACTTATTCTCTACTTTAGCACAAATACTACTTGTCTGTTCCAAAGAACTGCCCGGAGCCGCGTTTATTGTAATTGTAAATTCATTTTCGTCAGTCTCAGGGAAAAACTGAGAACCTAGGGTTCCCATTAAGAAAAGACTAAAAATAAAAATTGCTATCGAACCTAAAATTACCGTCTTCCTATGCGTTAAAGCCCATCTAAGCGCTGATTTATATTTTACACTTATTATGGTAAAGAAATGATTGAAGTAATAAAGTAATTTCTGAAAAATATTTCCTTCCTTCGAAAGGTTTTCATCTTCCCGGTGAAGCCATCTTGATGAAAGCATAGGAGTTAATGTAAATGCAACAAATAACGAAACGAGTACTGCAACAGAAATAGTAATTCCAAATTGATAGAAAAATCTTCCTACAATTCCGGGCATAAAGGCAACAGGGATAAATACAGCAACTATTGTAAATGTGGTTGCCATTACTGCTAATCCAATTTCCTGCGAAGCCGACTTAGCAGCTTCAAAAGGAGTTTCTCCTTGATGCATATGGCGATAAATATTTTCAATCACCACAATAGCATCGTCTATTAATAGACCTACAGCAAGCGATAGTGCTAAGAGCGACATCATGTTCAAAGTAAAATTGAGAGCATACATAATTATAAAGCTTGCAATTATTGAAGTCGGCAAGGCAAAAGCACTTATAATTGTAGCTCTCAGGTTTGCAAGAAAAAGGAAGATAACTATTACAGCGAATAGTCCTCCATAAAATATATCGGAAAGAACATCGTTGATTGTATCTTTAATATAGATACTGTTATCTTGAGCAAGATAAATCTGCATCCCCGGCGGCAGTGATTTTTCAATCCTCGCCATTTGCTTTTTCACATCATCGGCAACTTTAACAGTATTGCTTCCTGACTGTTTTATAATATTCAAACCGACAGCAATGTTTCCGTTAACTCTTGTCAAACTGGTTTGTTCTTTTACTCCGTCGGTTACAGTTGCAATATCGGAAAGGTAAACAACTTTACCTTTAGGATTAGCAACGATTACATTATTGAAGTCTGCAACATTCTTAAATTTTCCCATAGTTCTTAAAAGAAGCTGGCGCGGTCCTTTAATTAAATTTCCACCGGGAATTTCAACGTTAGCAGCCGCAACATTTTGAATTACATCGTTAATTGATAGTCCATAAGCCTTAAGTTTTGCAGCATCAACAGAAATATTTATTTCTCGCTCAGCACCTCCGACCAAATCTACCGAGCCGACTCCAGGAATATTTTCTATTCTCTTCTTAACAAAATTCTTGGCATATTCTGTAACTTCCTTTTCCGATTTTGTTCCTGAAACTGTTATCGACATTATGGGGAGGCTGGCAGGGTCGTAGCGCTGGATGACAGGATCTTCAATTTCTTGCGGAAGATCTGCTCTGATTGCAGATAATTTTTCTCTAACATCCTGTGCCGCAACTTTACCATCTATCTCCAGTTTGAAAGCAATAACAACAATAGAAACTCCTTCACGTGAGTAGGATTGAATCCAATCCACACCCTCAATCGGATTTACGGCATCTTCAATTTTTTTTGTAACATCGGTTTCAATTTGTTCGGGCCCGGCACCCGGCAATACTGTAGTTATTATAACGTAAGGTATGTCGATGTTAGGATATAAGTCGACATTCAATTTAAAGTATGAAAATAGACCCAGCACTATGAGAGCCAGAATCATCATAGTTGCAAAAACCGGTCTTTGAATCGATACATCTGCTAATTTCATATTTTACCCGCAATTATTTTTAAATATATTATCAACGGAAATTAATCCGAAATATGAACCACGCTTCCATCTTTCAAATTATTTATTCCTAAGGTAACAACCGACTCGCCTTCTTTGATCCCTGAAATAACTTCAGTAAAGGTACCGTTGTTAATTCCGGTTTCAATTTTTCTTACTGAAGCTTTATTACCATTAACAACAAAAACATTTCTTTCATTTTGAATAACCGTTACAGCAGAATTAGGAATCGTCAACGCATTCTTTTTATTTTTTAATTGTACATTTACTCGGCAAAACATTCCAG
>JAJYSI010000246.1 GCA_021793635.1 Bacteroidota bacterium | reverse complement strand
CTGCCGGACCATTGGGCGCAAGCGTTAGATTTGGATTTCCATAAATTAGAATTATACCGTTATTACTTGCTGCAATCAAACCGGTAGATGAAGAATAAAATAATTTTGTCAGTGTATAATTAAAAGGCAGAGATTTTACAATTGTGCCGTTGTAAAAATAGTATATGTTATTGTTAGCTAAGAATAAAAGCGTATCGCCAATTACAGTAAGATCGTTTATGTCGCTTTGATATTGCGGAAGGAAGGTATGCCAGCTATTTCCGCTGAACGACTGAAGTCCGCTGCTTGTTGCGGCAATTAGAGAATCCTTGTATGGAATAATTTTATTTATAGTAACCGAAACAACACCGGTCGACGTTGGGTAAACATTCCATGAATCCGGAGCCGATAAATTTGTAGCGCCGGCTTTTTGAATCGCCGTGCCTGCGTCGGTAGAGACATATAATAACCCGTCAACTAAAATATCGCTGACGGAAGTGTTGGACGGCAGAACACCGAATTTAGTGGTGCTGCTTATGATGTGAAAATCCTGAGCGTCAATAAGAGATATTCCGAAGCTGGTTGCGACGTAAATTGTATCTCCTATTGCCTGGAGTTCATTTATTTGTCTGATCGCTTTTTCCGAAAAATCCGAAAAGCTAAAAATACTTTTGACAGTTTGATCTGCCGGATTGTAAACATCAATTATTCCTTCTGCACTGCCGAACCAAATCTTACCATATTTATCGACAGTAACCGCAGTCAGGTTGATTCCGTTTAGTCCGTCAGCTTTATGAAGTGTAAAATAATTTTTATCTGCAAGATTGTAAGAAAAGCCTCCGCCGCTTGTCGCAGCCCAAATTTCATTTCCGCTCGAAGTAATTGCAGAAATGCTGCTCATATTTGTATAATTCTTCCAATTGGAGGCTTGCTGTGCCGCAGCAGAATAAGAGATGCAAAGTATGAATAAGATACCCAAAAAATTTTTCATTCTATACCTTTAATTTTATAAAACTTCCCGTTTGAAAATGTATAAAGTATCTTATTCTTCAACTCCGATTTGTTAAAAGTTAATGATTGAATATTATTATTTCGATTTTTGACTTGTGCAAAGTTAATATTTTTTCCGTTATTAAAAAGTATAAAATAATTGTTATCAATTTGTCTAAGTTCTATGTAGTTACCGCTTTTAGTCAGAGGTACCGGATCAGAAAAATTAGCAAGATAGCTTTTAGAGTCTACCTTGACATTTATTTTCGAGCTGTCGCCAAAATAAAAATTGAAAAGTTTGTCAAATGAAAGCTGGAAAACCGGAACATCATCAATCTTTGCCGGTATTGTTAAGAACTCAGCCTGCTTAGTCTTTTCAATTTCCTTTTTGTTTTGTTGAATAAACTCCTTCAGCGCAGTTACGGAATCGCTGGAATATTTAACCCAGTTTATTTCTTCATGGAGCAGAGCAATTGAATAAATAACCAAAACCGCTATCGAGACAATCAGCGGGAGCTTGAGTCTTTTATAATTAATTGAGAAGATTAAATACGAAATCAAGCCGGTAAATCCGACTGACGGAAGATAAAGATACCATCGCATCAAAAGGCGGCTTGCAGGTGCGATAGTAAGAATTACAAAGAGGATGAAAAAGAAAATCGTTGTATCTTTTTTCTTTCTATGTAAGATCAAATATAAAATTCCGGATGCAGCAATTATTCCAATTACCGCTGCTAAAAGCTTATGCGTAATTAAGAGTGATTGCAATTCTCTTAAAAAGAATGGAAAGACAAGCAGACCGGAAAAGACAAAATAATTTTTAACTACATCCATTAAAGTACCGGCTGAATGAGCATCCTTAGCAGTGAAGACGTCATTATTAAAAAGGATGATCCTCAACAAAATAAATACTGCCATGATTATCAAATAAGGAAGGAACGCATAAATGCTCTGCTTTATGTTGAACTTTTTTTCTCCGAAGAAAAAGTAAAGAAGTACGATAATCAACGGGAAGCTGAATGCCATCTCTTTGGATAAAAGAGACATTGCAAATAACAGCATCGAATAAAGTCCCGGCTTGAAACCTTTTCTGATAAAAGCAATCAGACCGGCTAAGTAAAAAATAATCATTACTCTCTCGAATAGATCGGTAATCCAGATAACGGCATAATCATGAATTGGAAAACCGGCAAAGAAGAGCGCGGCAAAAAACGCAATTAAATTTTTCTGAGGATTATCTTTTAAAAGCAGAAAGAAAAAATAATATACCAGTACCGAAGCTAAAGCATGAAGTATGATGTTGAAAACTCTGTAGTAGGGCACATCATATTTGAAAAACAGAGTGGAAATACCGGAAATAAAATTCGGAAGCGGTCTGTAATAATATCCGTCGTAACTTTTCTTATTAAACAGCGAAGGAGAATCTGCTAATGCCGGGACCTGGTTGCGTTGGATGAAATAGCTTTCATCCAAAATTAAAGGCGATTTGATTGAAGGAAAGTAAAGAATAAATGCAAAGAGAAATACAATTAGCGGATAAAAGAATTTCTCATGCTTGAGCATAATATTAAATTTTTGTCATAAGGTCAGCCATTTCAACGGCGGTAAGAGCTGCCTCCCAGCCTTTATTTCCGGCTTTGCTGCCGGATCTTTCAATTGCTTGTTCAACATTATTTGTTGTAAGAACTCCAAATGTAATTGGAATCTTGTACTTCAAGGATATTTTTGAAATACCGCTGCTGGCTGCGCCTGCAACATAATCAAAATGCGGTGTGGCTCCTCTTATTACGGCGCCTAAACAAATTATTGCTTGGTATATATTCCTGTCTGCAAGCTTTTCAGCAGCCAATGGAATTTCGTATGCGCCGGGAACTTTAACAACATCGATGTTATCTTCCGGACAACCGTATTGTCTTAAGCAGTCAATAGCTCCGTCAAGCAGCTTCTGCCCGATAAAATCATTGTACTTACTTATTACAATTGCAAATTTATAATTTGAACAGGAATAACTTCCTTCGATAATTTTCATTTTAATTTCTTATCCTTACGCAATGTTCCTTAAAAGTCTTTGCCTCATTGCATCAACAATTGAGTAGTTGACTGTAAATTTTCCGAGATTATTTTCATCTTCTCTTTTGCCTCCGTGGAAATCGGAGCCGCCGGATTCTAACAGAAAATATTCATTTACAATTCCCTTGTAAAACCGTATTAACTGCTGTGAGTGAGAAGGATGAATTACTTCAATGCCGTCAACACCGGCATTGATAAGATCTTTTAACAGATTATCGTTCATCGGTCCGGGATGGGCAACAAAGCTTAATCCGCCTGCATCATTAATAATTTTAAAAGCGCTTTGCGGCGAAAGATGGACTTTCTTTTCATAAGCCGGGCAGCCATTACCGATATATTTATTAAATGCTTCAAAGAAGTTCGACGTCAATCCTTTCTCAAAAAGTACTTCGGCAATATGCGGTCTGCCTACTGCACAATTCCTTGCCTTTTCCAGTACATCATCTATAGAAATAGTTAAACCGAGAGATTTCAATTTATCGACAATTCTGACTGCCCGCTTTAATCTCTCTTCTCTGAAGAAGACCATGTACCTTTCAAGTTCCTTATTATCGGGCTCAAAAAAGTACGCAAGGATATGAATTTCTTTGTCGTTTACATCGGTACTAATCTCAAGACCGGGAATTACCTCGACACCGATTTTCTTACCTTCTTCGGCTGCTTCAATAATTCCCGCGAGATTATCATGGTCTGTAATACTTATGGTATCAAGCCCGCGCTGTTTAGCCTTAGAAACAATTTCTACGGGAGAGTAAAAGCCATCCGAGAAAAATGTATGAATATGTAAATCAACTTTCCCACTCATCAAAAGTTATCAGCTAAACATTTCCTTGAATTTCTCGTAATCCAAAATTCTAAGGCGAGAGCCGTCAAGCTCTACCAATCCTTTTTTAGCAAAGGAATGAAGTGTACGGGAAATTGTTTCTCTTGAAGTACCAGCCATATTAGCAAGATCATGCTGGTAAGGCAGTTTTTCAATTTCAACAGTGCCTTGCCTAATCTTGCCAAGATCATCTGCAAGCTGTAAAATTACAGTTGCTACTTTGCCTTCGGCGTCTTTGAGTGAGAGAGATTTGATCTTCATATCGGCGGCACGCAAACGTGAAGTCAGTTCCTGAAGCAAAGCTACGGCAATTTCAGGATGGCTGTGAAGCATATCTAAGAACTCGCTTCTTTGTATTATAAACAGCTCCGAATCTTCCATTGCTGTAACATTAGCGGAACGCGACTGTCCGTCAAGAATAGCCATTTCGCCAAAGAAATCTGATTCGCCTAAAATGGTTAATATAACCTCTTTGCCGTCATCGCTGACTCTGGAAACCTTTACCTTACCGCTGATGATAACAAAAAGCGCAGATCCGGTTTCGTGCTCAAAAAGCACTACCGAATCCTTCACGAAACTCTTTCGAATTCCCAGTTTTGAAATCTGGTCTAAAGTACTGTCATCCAATTCAGAAAAGATTGGAACGTATTTTAGAAAATCGTTGTTTTCTTGCATTTAAGTCCCTCTTAAATTTATAAGTTTATTTGAAATATATACTTGGGCGGGAAAAAAGTCAACTGTGCTTTTTAATCACAAGGAAAAATTTTCAGACCGGACTGTTGATTGTGATTTGAATTAGACTTATAGCCATTATGCGGACTTCAGCCTGTTTTCGGTAAAATATAATTTTTTATTCAACCAATTCATTTTGTGAATAAGAATTTAATTTAAGTTTTGCTTTCATCGCCGGTGATTCAAAAACAAAAGCTCTAATTGAAATGGCTGTAATAATTATAATTCCTCCTACAATTGCCATAAAGGAAGGCACTTCACCATATCCCAGAAAGACCCAAACCGGATTTAGTACCGGCTCAATCATCGAAATTAGCGAAGCTTCAATTGCAAAAACTCGCTTCAAACCGTAGCTGAAAACAGCGTATGCTACTCCAATCTGAAAAATTCCAAGGTATGAAACCATCAAAAAGTTCGGTACTGTGAAGTTTGAAATTTCAAAGATAGAATTAAAACAGATTATTGAAACTAAAATATTTCCATAGAAGATGGAGCTGAATTGATATTCTTTTTTATTCTTTCTCATGCCTAGTAAAAAGGCGGCATAAGCAACTCCGGAAAGCAATGCGAGGATGTTGCCTTCCATGCTGCCCGGCGAGAACTTTCCGATGAAGAACATAACCATTCCGATGAAGCAAAAGAAGATGGTTATGATATTTATCTTTTCATATTTGGTTTTGTTAATTAGTGGCTCGAATATTAAAACATAAATAGGCGCTGTATATTGAAGGAAGATCGCGTTGGCGGCGGTTGTCATTTTAGTTGCAATTACAAAAAGTATTAAAATTGCCGAATAGAGAATTGCATTTATAAATGTAAAAAGGTTCGCGTAAAAAATATCTTTTTTAAAAATTACCAGGAAGACAAGAGCGGCAAAAAAACTTCTGAAAAATGAAATCTGAATTGCATTAAATGGAATGAGCTTAATAAAAATTCCACCGGTACTCCAAAGAAGTCCGGCTGCAAATACGGCAAGTAATCCTTTTTGATGTTCGTGTAGATGCTTCATTAAAGTGTTTTTAAAGTTAGATTACAAAATTACAAAAGCGAATTGAATTTTACAGTGTAAGCTCTGCACTTAATATTATCTTGCAAGAAATTTATTTTCA
>JAJYSI010000245.1 GCA_021793635.1 Bacteroidota bacterium | reverse complement strand
ATGTGCATCTTGCGGTAGTGTCCGGCTATCTTCCCTTTCTCATCAATAATAACAGAGCTGTTATGATAAACACCAGCAGCACGCTTTTCAAATAATGGAACAATTATAACTACTCCATTTTTCTTGGCTGTCTTACTTATTACTTCCGTTGATTCTCCCGGAATTGTCTCAGCTAAATCAAAGTTCTTTATATCTTCCACCTGACAGAAATACTGAGAGCGGAATAACTCCGGCAGACAAATTACATTCGCGCCTTTCTTTGAGGCTTTGTCTATCATGGACACGGCTTTCTTTAAATTGTCTTTAGAATTTTTATCCATAGACATTTGAATTAAGCCCACTACAAACTTTTTATTTTTCATTTTATATATCTGGTATCTTCTATAATTTTTCTTAATATCCTATTGCAGAAATTATTTTTCCATCTTGATTATATTCTTTACTCGTAAACATTTTCCCTGAGACATAATATTCTTCCTTCTTTAATTTTCCATCTACATAATAGGTTTTAACATAACCGTCAACTTTTCCATCCCAATAAGGTTCCGTCTTCTTTAGCTGTCCGTATTTGTAATAATATTTTTTAGTACCCGTGACTTTGCCGTTATCATATTTGGCTTCGGATTCAAGCATGCCATCGTCATAGAATGTTTTATAATCTCCGTTAGACAAATTATTGCTATTGTAAAAATAGTCTTTTAGGTTGTGGTTTTTATAATAAATAATTTCAATCCCGTTTTTCTTATTATGCTCGTAATTCGTTTCGGATTCAAGCGTACCATCCGGGTAATATGTTCTGGTAATCCCTTTCTGAATTCCGTTTATATAATCAATCGAAGATTTAATTATCCCGCCTTCATAGTATGTAAATGAGGTCCCCTGCAAAGTATCATTTCTATATTTCCATTCGTCTTTTAGAAAACCATCCACGTAATAGTCTCTTGCAAGTCCGTTCTTTTCTCCGTTCTTGTAATGGATCTCCTGTTTTAATGAACCATTAGGATAATAGCTTCTATCAGTCCTCTCCTCGAATTCCAGTTTACCAAGTAAAGAATATTTAATTCTGTTTTTTAATTCTCCGTTTACATAAAAGTCTTTTACACGAAGGTCGCCGGCAAGATCGAAAATTTTAACTTCACCGTCAAGCTCATCGTTCTTATAATTTGCCTGCAATGCTATGGTGTTGTTATCATTATAAACAATGGAAGGACCTTCCCTCAAGCCGTTTACATAAGTTTTAAGAACTTCAACTTTGCCATCCTTGAAATAAGTTTTGCACACTCCGTTTAATTTGTCGTCCGTATAAATCCAGTCTCCTTCAAGCTCACCGGTTTTATAATATGTATGCGTAGTGTCTTCAAGTTTTCCATTTACATAATTTTGCACTGCCCATAGTTCTCCTGTTTCATAATACCATTTGGAGATTCCCTGCTTCACTCCGTGGTGGTAATTCCATTCAATACTTAAAAGACCGTTTTCAAAATACCAGTTTGATTTTCCTTCTTCTTTCCCGTTTGAGAAATTCCATACTTTCCAGAGATGACCGTCAGGATAATATTCAATATACTCACCGTTCAATTTGCCGTTAACATAATCGCCTTGAGTCTTTAATACACCATTCGGGTAAAACGTTTTTTTAACTTCAACATTCGAATTGTTTTGAGCCTTGATTGTATTGGAAAACATTATTACAATAAGAACAAGCAACAACCCATAGGTAGCGGATCTGAACATAATATTTCTGAAAATAAGTTTAAATTTGTCGTGATGATAAAACAAAATCATATTTTGAATTTCAAAATTAAAATTATTTCATTAGAAGAAAAATTGAAAAGCGAAAAACAAGGCGTAAATCATGGCTCATCAGCATAAACCGACAACCCAAAGGAATTTAATTGTTTCTATTCTGCTAAATTCTGTAATAGTTGCCGGCGAACTTATAGCGGGTATAATAAGCAACAGCCTTGCTCTTATTTCCGATGCACTTCATAATTTCGGAGATTTGCTGTCGCTTTTACTAAGTCTTGCCGCAGTAAGAATGTCCAAGTGGAAGGCTACACCTGATAAGTCTTTCGGTTATATCAGAGCAGAAATAATTGTAGCTTTTATAAATTCATCCGCACTGGTTATTATCGGCGTTTATATTATTTATGAAGCCGCACAAAGATTGATTACACCGGAACAAATAAAAGCGCCGTGGGTAATAATAGTCGCCGCACTCGGATTTGCAGCAAACGCTTTATCATCTTTCCTGCTTCATAAAAATTCACATGAAGACCTGAACATGAAATCTGCATACCTTCATATGTTTTATGATGCGCTCAATTCTTTACTTGTAATACTTGCGGGGATCTTAATCTACTTTTTCAACTGGGTTATACTTGACCCAATATTTTCAATCGTTATCGGATTATTCATAATTAAGAGCGGCTGGGATGTAATTCTTGAAACAGTAAATATTTTAAGCGAAGGCACGCCGAAGGAAATAGATTTGAATCAGGTTTCAACTTTTATTTCTTCATTCCCGGAAGTAAAAGAAATACATCATCTCCACATCTGGTCGCTTTCATCAAAGCTGTATGCACTTTCGGTACATGTTGTTGTTGAAGATCAGCTCTTAAGCAAAGGCTATCTGATAATTGATAAGCTTGAAAGAGAATTAAAAGAAAAATTTAATATTGATCATCCTACTATCCAGCTTGAAGCTGATTTAAGCGAGGAACAGAACGGGCTAATCAGCATCAAGCATGATATAAATAAAAATGATGTTTAAATCTCGCCTAAAGATTTTTTAGCTGTTGAAGCAATCTGTGCAGTTGGATGATCTTTAATCAATTTAGACCAAATTTCTTTTGCCTTGTCTTTATTGCCTTCGCTTGCGGCAATTGCACCCAAGTTATAATAAGCCTGAAGATTATTTCTATCATAAGAAATAACTTTTTTCAGAATCTTTTCCGCTTCGGCAAAATTTCTTTTAGTATAATTTATATAAGCGGCAGAAAAAAGAACATCTATCCGCTTTGGATATAGACTTAATATTTTATTATAATAAACCAATGCTTCATCCGGCTGATGCGCCGCTGAAAGAAAATCCGCATAGGCTTTTAGCTTAGCTGTATCTCTCGGATTAGATTCGGCAGCCTGCTTCAGCATTTGCATTCTTTGCATAATAGCTTCGGCAACATTGTTTTTATTCGGCAGCTGCGCCGGATTTGTTAATCCGTTATGGATATTATCATTCGGCATTTGCTTGTTCATCATGCTTCCTGTATTACCGGGGTAGGCTGTCTCATCTTTTTGCGAAAGAAAAATAAAAACCAGTGCACTTAATATTACACCGATACCGTAAATGTATATAGGTTTAATGTTTTTCATCTTCAAATTCCTAAATTCAGTTGCCTTAAATGGCAGTTTCTATACCAATTTTTTAAGAACTGATTAAGATGAAAAAATCTTGATTTTTGATTGAAATAAATTGATAAGAAAAGTTTTCGTTTCTGAATTGATAAAATATAATGGTATTTTTCTCATCAATAGGAAAGAAGAAGTATTAGAAGAGATTAAGATTAACCAGTTAGCAAAGGTTTGTTTAAATTTTTAGATGACATAAATAGAATCGATTTTTTTAATGTTTATTAACTATAACAAATTTTCACAGAATAAAATTAGAGCTGGCTTAATGAAGCCCTTGCTTCTTTTGCAAGAGGTGAATTTGGAAACTCCTTAACTATTCTTGTCCACAACTGTTTTGCTTTTTCTCTGTTCCCCTCGTTAGCCGAAATGGCGCCAAGGTTATACAGAGCATTGACGTCGTTTCTATTTACAGATAAAATTTTATTTAAGTATCTCTCCGCTTCTTTAAGATTTTTTTCAGCAAAATAAATGTAAACCATCGAGGTCATGACGTCGGTTCTTCTGGGATTTATGCGGAGAATCTTCTGATAGTAATTTAAGGCTTGATCATTCATTTGAGCTTCAGCAAGAAAGTCGGCATATTCTCTTAACTTTAAAGTATCTCTCGGATGATCAATAACCGCATTCTTTAATGTTTCCATATGCTGCATAATACTCGGCATTACGTTGCTCTTGCTCGGCTTTTGTGCAACAGGATTTACCAATCCCTTATGGATTGCATCGTTAGGAACGGCTTGACCGTTTACATCAATAGGCGGTGCATTCATCTCCGCAGAGGTTTTATTATGAATTTTATTAAAGATGAAAAGTCCTATTATACCTAAAAATATTGCGACCAAATAAATATATAAGGGTTTTATTTTTCCAAACATAGTTAAAAGAAATTTTTAGTTATAAAATAGTTTAATCATCTAAATCTGTAATTGAAGCCCGTCATAAAACGGTTGTATGTGGTTACGCCGTCAAAATCTCCTTCATAATAAAAATTGAAGAAGAGCGGACCGAAAATTCTTGTATCAATTTCTGCGGTAACTGACTTCTGTATAAAATCGGCTAATGCACTGCCAAAGCTGTAATTGATATTTGAAAATCCTAAAGAAAGAGTAGTAACATTAAAGTTAATAAATTTGGTAAGCAGCAGCCCGTACATTGTGCCGTTCTGGTAGCTTCCAAAAATCTTATTATAATTTACGGTAGCAGAGACATCAATAATAGGAAGCTCGGCTTCAGTAACAGCAAAATTTAAATTACGCGCAGGCTTAACGTCGCCTTTCTGATAGCTGTAACCGCCGGAAATATTAAAGAATAATCCGCCGCCCGGTCTTATAAAAAATCCGCCTTGAACGCCTTGTCTCATTTCATTTGTAAACAGACTATCGAGGAAGCTTTTAAACGTCTGGTAATAAACGACATTCTTTCTGGCGTCGTATGAAAGGTTAATTGAAAGAAAGTTTACAGGCGAATACTGAGTATTTACAAAAAGGCTTGTAAGAGAAAATGTATTCTGCGGAACGTTATTTTGTTCTTTATATAAATCAACTTCCGTGGAAGCAAATAGATATACGTTAGGGATAATGGTATTGGTATGCTGGAAGTATAGATATCTTCTGTCAGTCATACCGGAATTGGTTTGCTGGAATAAGGCAATTGTATTCTGCATTACTCCGTTGTTGGCAGAATCTATCCTTGTCAAATAACCGCCGTACTC
This sequence comes from Bacteroidota bacterium, assembly GCA_021793635.1. Next base: position 598 of record JAJYSI010000245.1, on the reverse strand, counting down.
AAACAGCTTTCCGTTAATTCCCATGTTATAAAAATCTGGTCTTGAGCCAATTACTCCGCCCACCGCAAAGTTATTCAAGAAAGATTTTTCCAATTCAATTCCGTCCACCGGACCAAGACTTGAGATATTATAATTTGTATGTCTGCCAATCCAGGCTTTAAAACCGTCTACTTTATAACCGAGTGAAAAATCATACACTCTTAAATTATTAAATACGTTTGCTTTTACATCCGTCCATTCCGAACTCATGTAATTTAAGTTCATATAATTTGTAAAATAAAACGGACCGCCGCCTATATTTCGAGCATTAAGATTTACAGTGTAATTCCAGCGCTGAATGCCTACACTGTTAACATAGTTTGCGTAGTTAGAAAACGAATTTGCGCTTATGCTTCCATAAAAATTTGATCTATATCCCGGGATATTGAACTTATCAGCTTTTACAATCTTACTATGGTCATTAACAAGATTAGTATCCTTTTCACTTCCGGCTTTTGGTACTTGGGCTACTTCGGATTTACTATTCTTTACCGATGTAAAAAGCCGGTCTCCTACTTTTATATTGATATCAGTTATCTTCTGTCCGGCAACCGAAGAT
>JAJYSI010000244.1 GCA_021793635.1 Bacteroidota bacterium | reverse complement strand
AGGTTCCGGCGAGAATGATAAACGATAATGCTGCCTCACCGGAAGAAAATGTAAAAGGCTTAACAACATTTTTGGATTTGGTCGAAGAAGTCTTTGAGCTTTTTAGACTTGAACACGGAACCGGGAAAAAATTTCATTTATCATTTTTCTTGAACATCATCCGTACAGCGGTTTCTTCCTCAAGATTCAATATTAAAGAGAAGCCGGGATTTGGAGTTCAAGTTACCACTCTTAATGAAATACGCGGTTTGAAATTTGATTATCTTTTTATTTCAGGTTTATGCGACGGAGACTTACCGACAAGATACTCGCCTGAAATATTTTTTTCAGGTTCATATTCTAAAAATGAACAGAACCATCAGACTGAAGAGAGATACAGATTTTATCAATCACTTTGTGCCTGGGAGAAACAACTATATTTTACCTTCCCATCTCAGGAAGAAAAGAAAGAATTAGTCGAATCAAACTTCCTAAATGAATTTGAAGAAATATTTTCACTTAAAGAGAAGGAGGAAAAAGATTTTTCGGATACAATTTATTCAAAAGAAGAACTGCTGATCAATCTTGGAAAAAATAATTTTGAATATATTCAGCCTGAATTTAATCCAATAGAAAATGGAATTAGAGTTGATAGACTTAAGAATGCAATTGAAGTCAGCAAGCTTCGTCAAGAAAATCCATTCGGCGGTTCGGAATACTCAGGTCATCTAAAGGATAAGTTGGATGAATCTTTTAAGAAAATGCTTGAAGAACTTGAGCTGAATGAATATTCAATTTCCCAGTTGGAGACTTATGCTAAATGTCCATACAAATATTTTGCAGAGCGCATTCTAAAGCTTGAGCTTCCGGAAGAACCAACCGAAGATATCGAAGCGCTGGAAATGGGAAGCCTTCTCCATTCAATTCTTTATAAGTTTTATAAAGAAATTAGAGAAAAGGAGATTGTGCTTGCAGGTGCCGATGATAAGCAATTTAATTTTGCTCAAGACTTAATTTTTGAAATTGCGGAGAAATTCGTGGAAGAAGCAAACTTCCATTCTCCGTTAACATTTTTTGAAAAAGAAAAAGTATTGGGAATTAACGGTGATAGAAAAAAATCCATCCTTTATAAATTTCTTCTTGATGAAAAAAATAATTCTGATGGTTTTGTCCCGGAATTATTTGAAACTAGTTTTGGAAAGGTTCAAGGTGAAGGATCGAAAACACCGGTTCAAATTAGTGTTGATTCGATTAAAGTAAGCGGTAAAATTGATCGCATTGATATTGATGAGAAAGGTAATAAATATAAAATTATTGATTATAAGCTCAGCGGGAAAAAGCCTAAGGCTTCCGAATTGCTTAATGGAATTTCATTGCAGCTTCCGCTTTATTTATACGCTGCCAAAGAAATGATCAAAGCGCAAATGAATTCAGAATATGAACCTGTCGGTGCAGTTATTTATTCACTTAAATTTTCGGACGAAGATTTTGGAGGACATTTAATAAGCCAGCTTTCTGCCCGATCAAAACTTGACGACGAAAAACTAACTAATGCATACAAGGAATTGATTGAAATTTGTCTTGATATGATTAAGAAGTATGTTAAGGAAATAACTGAAGGAAAATTTAATCTGTCAACATTAAAAAACCGGGAAGATATAGTTTGCCGGTTTTGTAATTTCCGCCCTGTTTGCAGGATACAAGAAGTGAGCTGAACCGCTCCCGTACGTTTCCCTTTAGAAAAAGGGAAGGGCAAGGAATAGGTTCTAATAAAATTATTTAGACATTATTAAATAAAATTTTATTTGTACATGAAGAACATTGCAATTTTGATTTTGTTAGTCTCATTTTGCAGCCAAAATTTTGCTCAAAGCTCCAAAGAAGCTATGGTAAAATCTGATGAGCAGAGGTATCTTGCTCTTCAAAAGATTTCTTCTGTTAAGTATCCGGGCGATTCTACGATAGATGTAACTTATTATAAATTAAATTTGACGCTTCAATATTCAAAGCATAATTTAATTGGAGCTGTGACTGTTAATGCAAAAAGCAAATCTGAAGGGTTAAAAACATTTTTCCTTGATCTTCAAGACCAACTTAATGTCGATTCCGTAATTTCAAATGGCAAGCAGCTAACTTATTCTCACTCGAATGCAAAATTATTTATTACACTTGATTCAACAATTAATACGGGAGAAACTTTTTCGGTTACGGTTTATTATGAAGGTACTCCCGGCTCAAGCGGATTCGGCAGTTTTGAATTTGGCAGCCATAACGGTTATCCTGCAATCTGGAGTTTAAGCGAACCTTATGGTGCAAGCGATTGGTTCCCTTGCAAAGATACACCGGCGGATAAAGCTGATTCATCGGACGTGTGGATTACTTGCGACAGTAATCTTATCGCAGCTTCAAATGGATTGCTTAAGCAGGTAGTAAATAACGGAAACGGAACTAATACTTTTAAGTGGCATAACAGTTATCCCATCGCTCAATATTTAATTTCAATTGCAGTTTCAAATTATATTCAGCATACGAATTATTATAAATATGCTGCTGCCGATTCAATGCCGATTATGTATTTTGTTTATCCTGAAAACGACAGTCTGGCATTAAGCGGAATAAGCAAAGTGCCCAACATGATCAAAATATTTTCTGAACGGTACGGACAATATCCATTTCTAAGGGAGAAATACGGCGAGGCTCAATTTGGATGGGGCGGGGGAATGGAACATCAGACTTGTACATCCTTAGGAAGCTTCGATGAAGACCTTGAAGCCCACGAACTTGCTCATCAATGGTTCGGAGATAAAGTAACCTGCGCCGACTGGAATGACATCTGGCTTAATGAAGGTTTTGCTACTTATTCGGAAGCAGTTTACTTTGAAGCTTCACAGGGTGAAAAAGTCTACAATCAGATGATCTCTCAAGACATGCAAACTGCAAAGGCTGCTAAAGGTTCTATCTATGTAACCAACATTTCAGATGTCAACAACATTTTTAATTATAATAGATCCTACGCAAAAGGCGCAGTTGTTCTTCATATGCTAAGAGGCATTGTCGGCGATTCAGTCTTCTTCAAAATATTAAGAACTTACAATTCCGCTCCCGGTTTAGCATATGGTGTTGCGACTACTCAAGATTTTGAAAGAGTTGCAGAACAAGTATACGGTTCAAGCCTTAGTTATTTTTTTGATGAATGGATTTATGGAGAAGGCTTTCCAAAATATCAAATTAATTGGAGTTACGAATCGACGGGAAATAATATTTACAGAATTAATTTGACTGTTGACCAGGCAATCGGTACAATTCCAACATTCTATACAATGCCGGTTGAAATTCAAATTACAACAGCAGCAGGCGATACAACTTTAAAAATTTTCAATGATGAACAATCTCAGCAATTTACTTTAATAGTGAAGAATAAGCCGGAATTTATCACCTTCGATCCGAATAATTTAATCCTGAAAAATCTAAGTATGCTTGATACTATTGACCTGACAAAGCCAAGTACCTTTTCACTAGAACAAAATTATCCTAATCCATTTAATCCTACTACGAAAATAAGTTATTCAATTCCGGTTCAGGCGCAAGGTTACATTTCGGTAAAATTAGTTGTTTATGATCTGTTAGGAAGGCAGGTTGCTGTTTTGGTAAATAAGAAGCAGTCTGCAGGTAATTACACAGTTAGTTTCCCTCCGCAGGATAAATTGAATGAATTTGCCAGCGGAGTTTATTTATATTCAATTTCAGCGGGGACTTATAAATCAGTCAAAAAAATGTTACTTCTTAAGTAATTTATTGTGATTTGGACTAAAATAATGGTACTAAAACTTTCTTAGAAACTTTCGATTATGAAATTAGAAAATAATAATATATTTTTCGGTCAGCGGATATTCAAGAAAGTTTTATGTTAAATACTGCCATATATGCTATGTTTGACAATTTTTCTACTCTCCCTCTAAAAACTCAATCTTGGTAATTCCTAAATTTTATTTATCAATGGATCAATAATTATTATGGAGAACCCTTATATGAAAAAAATTTTCTACTGTCTTTTTGCTGTTTTGTTTGCATTCTCATTTTCCCGGATACACGCGCAAACTTCTCATAAAATCGCTATTCAATTCTTTGCACAGGCAACCAATTTGGGAGCAGTTTCTATTTATTCAGATACGATAAGTGAGGGGCAAGTTTATACTATTAAGCCGGCTACCCTTACCGGGAATTATGCTGTTGCACAAGGACTTTACAATGCGTTAGTCGGCAGCGAATTTTATTTTCAGCAAGGTTCTCTTAATCAAAATATCTCGCTTATTTTTGATATATCGGATATAGATCTTACTAACGGAACTTATGATCCTGATTTTGGGGCTAATTTCTTTTTTAACGTAAATTTTGCTGTTTATGATTTTAGCGGCAATTTGCAGCCGGAACCTTTCAATCTTAATTCCGGCACTTATGCTGTACTTAGATTAAATAAATCTGCTGACTTTAACTCATTTATATCGAAAACCGGAATTGATATTAATGCGGCGCTTAAATTTGTATATGAAGTATCAAGCGGATTTGATTTAACCGGAATACAAACCTTTGACAGCACTTCGAGTATTACTGCAGAGATAAGCCACTTCTCGCATATAGTCGGGTCAACTCAAAGTTCTGTTACCGGCGTTGAAAGCCAGCCGGCAGCAAATAATACACCTACTAACTTTGAATTAAAACAGAATTATCCAAATCCTTTTAATCCTTCTACAAATATCGAATATGATTTGCCTGCAAGATCATTTGTTCAATTGGATGTTTATAATATTTTGGGAGTAAAAGTTGCTTCTCTTGTTAATGGTATAAGATCAGCAGGGGCGCACAATGTAACATTTAGTCCTGATAACCTTTCTTCCGGCTTGTATATTTATCAGTTGAAAGCGAAGGGATTAACAATATCACGTAAAATGCTTTATATGAAATAACAAAAATTATAATGATGCGGTTGATTTCAGCCGCATCATATTTAATTTAATTCAGAATATCAGGATAAATATATTAACAGGAGGTTTCATGCCTAAAAACATTTACTATTACTCTATTCCTATATTATTCGCGGTTACTTTATTTTTGTCCGGCTGCCTGGATATTCCTAAAAATCTGGTAATGCCGCAATGGGATGTTGATCTTAATGTTCCTATTATAAACAGAAGCTATACTTTAAATGATATTATCAAGCAGCAAAACTATATTTCAATCCAGGATTCAGGCACTCCATCTGATATTTATTTAATTCAATCGAGTGACTATTCAATATCCAAGGACGTATCTTCCTTTGTTCAAGCACTAGGAAATGAAAGCACTAATGATAACGTTATTACCGGTACCGGTTCAAAAACAATTTATGTACAATTCCCGGGAGGGGTTACTATTACCAATGCAATTTTCAGCAGCGGATCATTATCTTATACATTTACAAATCCTTCTACGCAGAATGTTACAGTTTCATTCTCTATTCCCGGTATTTCAATCAATGGTCAGGCATTTACTAAGAATATTCAAATTGCTTCACTTGGTTCTGCTACCAGTACTATTGATTTTTCAGGTGCCGTCTATAATTTACCTTCAAATCAACCTTCGTTTTTCAGCAACAGCCTGGAAATAATTTTAAGTGCTACTTCAAGCCTCCCTGCAACAATTGGAGTAAAACTTACTGCAAGTAATTTTTATTTCAGTTCTGCTACCGGAATAATTCCTAAGAAGCGTCTTGGCGAG
>JAJYSI010000243.1 GCA_021793635.1 Bacteroidota bacterium | reverse complement strand
GGCAACATATTAGCATGTATTCTAATTGTTCTTGAACCGCAGAGCGGTGGAACATTAGTAGAAAGATAATATTAGAAAGGTTAAAGCTCCGGAGGAGCGACATATCGCCCATTAAAATAAGATTATTATATAATGGGTTTTTGTGCCGCCACTCTGTGGCTCTTTTAATTTTTTTGTAATTTTATCTACTAATGTGTCGCCTCGCTGAGGCTTTATTTATAAATATGGATTTCTATTATTATGTTCATGTAGTCATAGAGCGGCAAGCCTGCCTACCGGACAGGCAGGCCGCAATGGAATATGGAATATGTATGATGGAATATGGAAAATCATTTCAAATATCTTGACATAAAAAACAATCCGCCTATGGCGGATAAACGGTAATACTATATCACGCATCATTTGGAATACCTGTTTGCTGTTAATTCTAATATATTCCTGGCTAAACCTTTGACTGAGCAATCTCGGATAATTTTTTTTTGTCTACTTTACCATTTGCATTTAACGGAAAAGTAGGGAGTACTGTAATTTCAGAAGGGACCATATAGTAAGGTACTTTTATTCTCAAATATTTTTCAATATCATAAACTTTTCCAGAATAATTCTCAACAAAAAGATGTATTAGAATAATACCAATTCTATTTTTGTATGATACTGCTGCAACATTTGTAATATTTGTAAACTCACGGGTAAAATGCTCTATTTCGCCAAGCTCAATTCTAAATCCTTGAACTTTTATCTGAGTATCCAATCGTCCGGCAAACATAAAAAAATTGTCGTTATCTATGAAAGCTAAGTCGCCGGTTCTATAAAATCTTTTCTCAATTCCGTTTATGCGGTAATTAAAAAACACCTCTTTATTTTTTTCTGGGTTTTTCAAATATCCGGTTGTTAATTGCCTTCCTGCCAAACACAATTCCCCTATAGTCCCTTTCGAAACAGGTTTAAGGTTTTCGTCTATGACGATTGCTTCCATATTTAACATCGGTTTGCCAATGGATACTCCGCCGTTATATTTTTTTTCGCTAGAATCATCACCGTTAAAATTATAAATTAAACAAAAAACAGTTGCTTCAGTCGGACCGTAAGCATTGATGATTTTCCCATTTGGGATGCATTTACCCCATTCTTTTGCAAGGTCGGCATAAAGTGTTTCGCCGCAAAATAGAGAATACTTTAATTTCTCTAAATTAATATCTTCAAAATATGGTCTTAGATAAGAAAGAATTACAGGTACCAAACAAGCAAAAGTGATTTCCTTACTTTCAAGCGCCATATACACATTTGCATATTTTACTCCTTCGGCTTCAATAGTATATAGTGATGCGCCTTTGCATAACGGTACAGTATAGCATATAACTGAGAAATCAAATGTCAAATCAAACATTTGAAGAAATCTGTCGTTTTCATCGATATCGTAACCAAGTTTGAAAAATGCATCAATAAAGGAATTAAGATTATTCCATGATATTGGAACACCTTTTGGAACACCGGTACTTCCTGATGTATATAGAATGTATGCAATTTTTTCACCTGTGATGATGGGAATAGTTAAATTAATTTCAGATTCATTTAGATCATGAGTAATAATAATTCTTGAACCGGCAGCGAGCGAAAGTTGATTCACTCTTTCATCTTGTTTTCTAGATAAAATAGTCTTGATTTCTGTTTGTTTTAGAATAGAAAGATTTCTATCAAGAGGATCATTCAGGTTAATTGGTACGAAGCCATATCCTCCAAACCAACAGGCATAAATTGAAGCGTAAGACTCTATGTCTGGTGATTCATTTGAAATAATGCCAATAAGTTTTTCATTTTTGCAATTATTTTCCAATTCATGCCGGATTTTTGAAACAATCTTTGAAAATTGACTATAGGTGTAATATTCTCCATTGACACAAAAAGCATTTCTACCGGAAAATATTTCAAAAGATTTTTTTATTTGCTCAAGCATGTCAAACCTATTTTCTGATTATTAAAGTACATTGACTCTTTTAGTTAGTTCATTAAGCAAAGAATAGCCGTCCCAAGTGGGTCCAAAATTTAACGCTTGTCCAACTGGAACAATTCGATCAATTCCGGCTCCGTTAACTTTGTAAACAAATTCTTTTAGTATATCTTTATTAAAACCGAAATAAGATAACGTTTGATCTTTTTGAATCACAATATTTTTAAGATCCATTAAACTATCAATGAAGCATTCAAAGAAGAAACCACCGCCACATGTTTCGCTAAATTTTCGTATTTCATTTAAACCGATTCTTGCAACTGTAGGATTGTCTTTATTAACTTCAATAGTTGATGAAGCATTTTCCGCAATGGAAAATGCTTCGTATAAATAAACAAGTTTCTCCATTGCTATATTTATAGTATCGCTATGTCCTTTTCGATTAAGTTCTTTTTGAAGGTAGTTCCAAAAGTGTTTGCTTGCTTCTGCGCATTTGTTTCCATATCCGGAAAAGAATACAAATCTTGGCGATGAACAAGCCATCTGATCGAACCAGTAAGAATCGTTGTAGAAATTCTTTGCTAAATTTGACTTACCCGGGTCGTCTAAATCTAGATAGTCAGAGCAGCTAATAACAGTGTAGGAAAATTTATCTGCAAATGAAATGTCCTTTGTTGTAGCTTTTGATGGTAAGGTTTTTATGCTTTTGATTGTTTCATCTCCGCCCCACAGTATTCTTAAATCAGCCTTTGCGGAAATGAATTTGTTTATCCCGGTTTCTCTGGGGTAAGTTACTATAAGATTCCTTTGCGAAATTTCTTCCCACTTATTTTCAGTCATTAATTTTCGGATAATCGACAAAAGAAGTTCAAACTGTGGGTCTAGATTTTGGGTTACTCGAACAATATTAATATTCCCGGCTAAAAGAGATAGCGCCCACGAATAAAGGAAAATGCTATCAACATTTGACGGGGCAATATGGAAGGCTAAACCGCGTGGAACTATAATTTCGCTTTCGCTGATTTCTTTTTGAAAATTATATAAAATGGGAAGCAGATTTGCCTTTCGCAGCCAGTAAGCTAAGGCAACTAATTCCGGAAATGATTTAATCTCGTGTGTCTCTAAAATTTGTTTTGATAAAGCTGAGAAAAAATCTATAACAATATCGGAAAAAGGGGAGAGGAGGCGCTGTGAAAGAAAATTGTTATCAAGAAGCGTCTCGATAGAAATTTCAGTATTCAATTTTGGAGCTAACGATGTTATTATCATGCTTGCCCTAAGAAAGAAGTTGATACTGATTCAGCATGAGTGTCGCTGCAACCTCTCAGCTCTGCCTTTGGGATCCTACCATTGACCAAAAAATAGCTGCCTTTCCTTCCACAAGAACAATTATCAACCCCGATTACGGTTCCTAAATCTTCCGTAAGCAGGGAATGCCCCGGATAACTTTTGGGCAAAATGCTAAGACTCTGAATAACTCCTTGTTTCCCAGTAGGTAGTACGCTCCAATCTGAGTAATCCCTAATTATTATTTCAGCAAAGTTTGGGGCGTGGAGAAAACCATTTCCACATTCCATAAATATGCTACCTACCTGTTCAACCATACCATAAAAATTATAAATCTTTTTAATTTTGCATTGCTCATGCAAAGATTCCTTAAATATTTTGTTCGATACAGATTGCTCAGCAAGTTTTTTCCAACCGCCGCTGTGAATAAGAAATGCATTCTCTAAATTTATTTTTTTATTTATGTATTTTAGCTTTAAATAAAAATATTGCCAAATCATAAATGTAAAGCCGAAAATTAAAATACTGTCCGATTTATATTTATCAATAAATTCAAACAGTGCATCAACTTTCAATTCCATATTTTCATCCAGTGCGAAGAAATGATTTCTCCCGAAGTTTGAAAGCCCTACTAAACCAGCTCCTCTTGCGCTTAACGATGATCTGTTTTTTATCGTTGAATCTGAATCTATAATAATCATCGGCAGCCTTTGGTGACCAATGTAGGAGGTGATAATTGAGGCAAGGGCTTTTACCTGTAGCATGGAAGTTTCTTTGTCAAGTATAATTCTTGAAACTTGCTGATTAGTCGTTCCGCTTGAAGTTAAAAGTTTAAACACTTCACTATCCGGAATGCTTTGAATTTTTTGAGTTTTAAAGAGTCTGACAGGAAGAAAAGAAATTTCTTCAATTGAGCTAAATCCTTTTGAAAGATTTATTCCGAGGTTCGAAATTAAATGCCGGTAGTGAAATGAATTATCAAAATGGAATTTTGATAATTCATTGAGCCCGCTTAACAATAATTCTCTCTTAGTTGAATTGTTTAGTGAATACTGAGGATGAGCAAAAAGTTCTTCAACTTCTTTCATACAACCGCCGTTTCTTGAATCAAACGATAATCCTTTTTCCCTGATGGAGTCACAGGGATCATGTTGACGTCTTTTACAAATACTACAGAGTGGTGCAATTTATAAAATTCAATTACTTTTTTCTTAACTGCTTCACTGAGATTATCTCTATCTGTTTGAAGTAATATTTTAAGTGATTCATCCGTCCCATAACAAGCTGCGGGAATAGAAAATTCGTTTTCTATCATTTTCTCTATCTCGTCAAGGTTCACTCGCAACCCGAATAATTTTATAAATCTTTTTAATCTTCCGGTTATATAACAAAATCCATCTTCATCCTTCAAAGCTAAATCACCCGTATGAAGTTTGCCACAAAGCTCGTCATCTTTTGATAAATCATTTCTGTTCTCTGCATAACCCATCATTACGTTTTGACCAATATAAACTAACTCTCCTTCCAAACCAGGAGCAGAGACTTCAACCTCACCTGAGAATATTTTTATCTCTCCATTGGGAATTGGAATCCCGATTGAACCAATTTTTTCTCCAAGCTTTTCAAATGGGACATAAGAAATCCTTGCAGTTGCTTCAGTTTGTCCGTACATAACAAAAAATTTAATCTCTTTTAGCAAAGCTGTATCATAAAAATATTTTATGAATTCTTCGCTTAAACGACCTCCGGCTTGAGTCATTGTTTTTAAAGTCGGAACCTTAAGCATCTCAAATTTTAAGCGCTGTAGCATCTGATAATTATAAGGTACGCCCGAAAATGACGTACATTTATTTTCATTAAAAACATTCCAGAAGTCACGCATTATCATTGATTTATTAGTGCAGAAAATCGAAGCACCCTTTAATATGTGGCTATTAATAACTGATAATCCAAAAGAGTAGCTCATTGGTAAACTTGTAATTGGTATGTCTTTCTCTGAAATTTGCAGATATTCAGCTATTGATTCTGCATTCGCTTGAAGATTCTTATATGATAATCTAACGAGTTTGGGACTTCCGGTTGTGCCTGAAGTAGAAAGCAAAACAGCTAAGTCTTTATTAATCAAAGAAAGTTTTTCTTTATTCTTTATCTTGTAAAAAGAAAAATTATTATCAAGATTTTGATATTCGTATTCGAGATGAAGACTTGAAATTTCCCCTATGCTAAAAATAAATTCCGGGTTGTATATTGAAACCAAACTTTCCTTTAGCTTGTCATCCATTTTTGAATTAGCTAGAAAAACAGCATTACCTGACTGAAGGGTTGCAAAATAAAGGATTATGCTATCTGCCGAGTTATCGCAGAATAGAAAGACAAGTCTTTTATCCGCATCCTTTATAAGTTCTACAATTTTACTACAGCGGTTATATATTTCTCCGTAAGTCAAATTTAGTTTTGGTAAATCATTAATAAGGGCAGTTTTACTTTGGTCGATATTTTGTAATTCCCAGAAC
>JAJYSI010000242.1 GCA_021793635.1 Bacteroidota bacterium | reverse complement strand
TGTCTCTTGAAGATTACAAATGTTTCTGGGATAAAATACTCAATAAAGAAATTGTAAAAGGAGAAATTCTTAATAATACTAAAGATGGCAAATTAGTGGTAATTGAACGGACTGTAAGCCCTATACTTGATGAGGAAAAAGATATTATCGGTTTTCTTGCAGTTCAAAGAGATATATCGGAACGAAAGCATGCTGAGGCGGAAATCCAGAAATTGAATTCCGAACTTGAAAATCGAATTATAGAAAGAACTGCTCAACTCGAATCAGCTTATAAAGAACTTGAAGCATTTTCCTATTCTGTTTCTCATGATTTACGCGCTCCGCTGAGAAGTATTGATGGATTTAGTTCGGCACTTTTAAAGAATTATTCCGATAAACTTGATGAAAAAGGGAAAAAGTATCTCCAATTTGTCAATAGCGCAACAAAGAAAATGAATGATTTAATTGAAGACCTTATCGGCTTATCGAGGGTCTCAAGAGCAGTTCTCAATTGTTCTACTGTAGACCTAAGTCTAATTGTTAATAATATTATTTCCGATCTAAGAAAAGATGATCCTTCCAGAAGTTATGAATTTATTGTTGAACAAGGTTTATCTGCCGAGTGTGATAAAAATTTAATTAGCATTGTAATTGAAAACCTTTTAAGAAACTCCTTCAAGTATTCAAGTAAAAAACCTAATACAAGAATCGAATTTAACGTTATTAAGAAGGATGGAGAAAAAAACATCTTCTTTGTTAGAGATAACGGAGCAGGTTTTAATATGAAATATGCCGAAAAACTTTTCGGTCCATTTCAACGCCTGCATTCAGAATCGGAATTCCCGGGAACTGGTATTGGCTTAGCTACTGTTAAACGAATTATTAACCGGCACGGCGGCAATATTTGGGCGGAAGGCGAAATTGAAAATGGCGCCACTTTTTATTTCACTTTATAAAATCCTTTGAGTTTATTGCGTATTGTGTACTGATTATTTGTTTTCTCTTAATCTAAATGGAGACATATATGAAGCAAAAATTAAAAGTTTTAATTATTGAAGACTTAGAGGAAGATGCGGAACTTACAATTCTTGCTCTACAAAATGGCGGATATGATATCATTTATGAAAGGGTGGAAACTCTTAAAGACATGAAGCACGCTCTTGCTTCAAAACAGTGGGATTGTATTATCTCCGACTACTCTTTGCCGCACTTTAACGGATTTGAAGCTCTAAAAGAATTTAAGAAAACTGATTTAGAAATCCCATTCTTATTTGTGTCCGGTACTATGGGTGAAGATATTGCTGTCGAGGCAATGAAAGCTGGTGCGCAGGATTATATTGTTAAAGGAAAGCTATCCCGACTTATTCCCGCGCTTGAACGAGAGTTAGAAGAATCTGATTTACGAAGACAGAAAAAAAGGACTGAAGAGGCTCTGGGAAAAAGCGAGGAAAATTTTCGCATTTTATTTGAACAAGCCTCTGATGCAATCTTTATCGTAAAGCCTGATGGCTATGTTATCAATGTCAATTCAAGCGCTTGCAGAATGCTTGGCTATAAGAAAGAAGAAATATTGAAAATGAATATCGCCGGAATTGAAGCCTATGATCTGGATTCTATTCCTTTAAGATTAAATGAATATACTAAAGGAAATATATTATTATTTGAAACAAAATTTCGTAAAAAGGACAATTCACTTCTTGATGTCGAAATAAACGCAAAGATGCTTCCTGATGGGAGACTCCAGGGTATTGTTCGAGATATTACCGAGCGCAAACGAACAATTGAAGAAAACGCTCTACTTGCTCATTCTTTGAAAAGCATAAACGAATGTGTCAGTATTACTGACCTTGAAGACAATTTAATATTTGTAAACAAAGCATTCTTAAAAGTTTATGATTATTCTGAAAATGAAATAATTGGTAAGAATATTAATATTGTCCGCTCATCTAATAATCCCCCCGATGTTGTTAATGAGATTTTACCGTCAACTCTTAAACGAGACTGGAGCGGCGAAATTTGGAATCGACGTAAAGACGGAACTGAATTTTTAATCTCTTTACATACAACAGCAGTTAAAGATGAACATGGCCGTGCTATAGCCCTAATCGGTGTTGCCGAAGACATTACCGTTCAAAAACGAATGGTCGATGAAATCCGTGAAAACGAACAGCGCTTAAGGCTTGCGCTTTCAATTATGGATATTGCTGTATTCAATCAAGATAGTAACCTGGTCTATACCTGGATGTATCAATCACAGTTAGGATACACGCCTGACCAAGTTATTGGTAAAACGGATGCTGAACTTCTACCCTTCGATGCCGCAGAAAAGATTACGCAAATCAAGCGAAGTGTAATTGATCGTAATAAAGGCGACCGGCAGGAGGTTTACATTACCTGGAAGGCTAAAACATACACCTTTGATCTTATTGTTGAGCCTTTGCATAATTCTGTTGGACAGATTATAGGAATTACCGGCGCTTCTCTAAATATATCAGAACGTAAACGGGCAGATGAGGCGCTTTTGGAGAGCGAACGGAAATTCCGGTCCCTATTTGAACGATCTTCTGATGCAATGCTGCTACTAGATGGAGATAGGTTCATCGATTGTAATCAGGCAACCCTTGAAATGATGCATTGTGAGAATAAGAATCAACTGCTCGCACGGCATCCGTCCGAGCTGTCTCCTGAGACACAACCCGACGGGCGTTTATCGAGGGAAAAGGCAGATGAAATTATACGAAACGCGCTTCAGGAAGGTACTCATCGATTTGAATGGATTCACCGCAGAATCGACGGCAAAGATTTCCCCGTTGAAGTTGTCCTTACTTCCGTGCCTTTGGGTAAGAGACAAATGCTCTTCACGATTTGGAGAGACATAACCGACCGGAAGAAGGCAGAACAAAAGATTATTACATCCGAGCTTCAATTCCGCTCTGTTTGGGAAAATTCTTTTGATGCTATGCGCCTCTGCGATGAAAATGGAATTATTATAAAAATAAATCCCGCCTTTTGCCTCTTGATGAATAAAACAAGAGAAGAATTAGAAGGACTTCCCTTTGACGCTATCTATATCCATGAAGAAAATGATAATCAAATTGAGAGATATAAATTTAATTTTAAATCACGCACGGTTAAACCTAAAATGGAAGTCGAGGTTAACCTCTGGGACAAAAGAAAAGTTTGGGCTGAACTCTCCAATTCTTATGTAGAAATTATAGGCCAGCCTATTTTACTATTAAGTATTTTCCGCGACATAACTGATCGAATGCAATCTATATTTGATCTCAACTCTGCCAAGGAAAAAGCAGAAGAGATGAGTAGATTAAAATCAAGCTTTCTTGCAAATATGAGTCATGAGCTTCGCACTCCGTTAATTGGCATCATGGGCTATGCAGATATTCTCCAAGGGGAATTGATCGGAAGTGATTTAGTAGAGATGGCTAACACCATTTATTCCAGCGGAAGTAGGTTGTTAGAAACTCTTAACTTGATTCTTGATCTTTCCAGGATAGAGGCTGACCGGCTGCCTATGAATTACAAAATTTTTGACGCAATCAAAAGTATAAACCAAAGTATTGCACTATTTAAAGTTGTAGCCGATAAAAAGGGTTTATACTTAAAATTGGATACTATATCTGCTAAGTTAGATGTAAGTCTCGATGAAAGAATGTTCAATGAGATAATAAATAATTTAGTGAACAATGCTGTTAAGTATACAAACAAAGGAGGAATAACAATTACTCTTACAAAGGATGGCAACGCAGAGAGTCAATGGATAAAAATTAAAGTGATTGACACAGGAATAGGAATTCCGAAAGATAGTCAAGAATATATTTTTGATGAGTTCAGGCAAGTAAGTGAAGGATTCTCAAGAAGCTTTGAAGGAACCGGATTAGGGTTAACAATGACAAAAAGATTTGTTGAAAAATTGAATGGGAAAATTTCATTAGAAAGCGAGCCGGGAAAAGGGACTACTTTCATCATTGAATTGCCTATTAATCTACCGGTAGAAAATAACAATCTCCAATTGATTACTTCTGAGAAATATGAAAATAAAAAAGTTATTAAAAGTAATATTCCCGAAAGCCTTATGATAGAGAAGGAATTGGCTAAAATCTTACTCGTTGAGAATGATAATATTGCCGTTAAAGTTACAAAATTATATTTAAGAAATATTTTCATTTTAGACAGCGTAACAAACGGCATCGAAGCAATAAAAGCTGTAAAGTTAAAATCTTATTCCGCTATTCTTATGGATATAAACCTTGGTACGGGGATGAGCGGACTGCAAGCTGCACAACAAATAAGAATGATTAGTGAATATAAAGATGTTCCAATAATCGCATTTACGGCTTTTGCAATGCACGGTGATAAAGAAGAATTTCTTGCTTCAGGCTGCACGCATTATTTAACAAAACCTTTCTCGAAGGAGCAATTAATTGATATAATTGATGAGGCATTAAATGAAAAATAATTGAATTACTTCTGTCAACTTAATATTGATAGTAATAGCTATCGTACTTTCGTTTATTGGGACAAAAAATAAATTTAATTTATATGGGAGTTTGCTTATATGAAATCAGAAATTAATATTCTCCATCTTGAGGATAATATTTATGATGCTGAATTAATAGAATATATTCTTTCAAGCAACAATTTAAATCCGGTAATAAAAAGAGTAGATAAAAAAGAAGAGTTTATAAATTCTATTGAACACGAAACTTATGATTTAATTATCTCGGATAATACTTTGAATAATTTTACCGGTTTAGAAGCCCTTGAATTAATTAATGAAAGAAATATTGAAACCCCTTTTATTTTTGTTTCCGGTACAATAGGCGAAGAAATTGCTATAGAAAGTTTAACACATGGCGCTACCGATTACGTCCTTAAGCATAGAATTGAGAGGTTAATTCCCGCTGTTAATAGAGCATTAAAAGAATTTGAGGATAAAAGTAAGCTTAAATGGACCGAATCAGAATTAAGAAAAAATGAAAAGCTTTATAGGCTTCTTACTGAAAACGCGAGTGATTTGATTTCAAAATTGTCATCTGACGGTATTTTCCTTTTTGCTTCAAAAGCATCTAAAACTCTTCTTGGAATAGATGCTATGATTGGTAAATCAATATTTGATCTTGTACACCCGGATGAATTGGAAAGTGTCAAATCTGCTTTATTAGATGCTCCTAAACTGAAAGTAAAAACTTTGGAATATCGAATTCAGCATATAAATGGTTCTTACTTTTGGTGCGAAACTTCCTTCCAATACATTGAAACTTCCGGCAGCATTAACTTTCATGAAATGATTGCTGTTATTAGAGATATTAGCGAAAGAAAAAATTATGAAAGTGAGTTATTAAAATCAAAAGCTAAAGCTGATGAAATGAATGTCTTAAAGTCTAATCTTTTAGCAAATATGAGTCACGAATTCAGAACCCCGCTGAATGGAATTATTGGTTTTGCTGAAATATTAAAATCGGAGCTGAAAAATAAAAGTTATATAGATTATTCATCCCGAATTCTTTCTTCGGGTAAAAGGTTATTAACAACTCTTAGTTCTATTCTTAATCTTTCAGCATTCGAGAGCGAAGTTCCAAATATAAATTTAGCATCTGAAAATCTTGTCCTAGTAGTAGATTCTGTAGTTGAAACATTTAATGATTATGCATTAAATAAAGAACTTAAATATGAATATTTACCTTCGAATAAAATTATAATTGTAAACATAGATAAAATGCTGTTTGAACAGGCTTTAACAAACATTATAGACAATG
>JAJYSI010000241.1 GCA_021793635.1 Bacteroidota bacterium | reverse complement strand
ATCTAAATCTCCACTTCCCGGACAATATTTTTGTTCACCCTCAGTAATATATATCCGTGTTCAAGTTGCAGTTTGCAAAAACCATTTTCCTCTAAAAATCTTTTGAAGTTCTGTTTAGAAATTTTAGTCTTATCATTTTCAATATACCAGAACTTCACAAATGGCTTTTGCCAGCCATACTTCTCGGCAATATGATAAACAGTTCCAAGCGTAATACTTCCGTTATATTTTTTCATCAGCTCGTCAAACTTTTTATTTATCTCAAACTCCGAATCATGATAATACTGATTACCCAAACTCATCTGCAAAAAATATCTTCTACCTTCCTCTCCAATGGTAACAAGTCCGAATCCGATTCGATACCATTCATCATAACAATTACCCGGCAGCTTCGCTCCCAAAAACTCAATCGCACTTTCTAATTTTTCTTTATCAAATCCAGCCGGTTCAAAAGTCTTTTTGCCTACGGCAAGAATTTCTTTCTCTTTTTGTAAGTCGCAAAATTCTTCAAGGCATTCAATCAATACATCCGGGTTAATCTCCTTCGGAGCTTCCGCCGGCTTCCCATATAAGAAAGAATAAATATTTCCACTCGGATGTTTTGAGTATGGTAGTATAGTCTGCGAGTTGCACCACCTCAGTTCAATATGATCACATGATTGATCGTCTTTCAGATTCAGCCGATAAACACTTTTAGGACCATTTAATCTTTTATGCAGCTCTTCGCTCTCACTCAACTTAAACCATATATGAAATCCGTTTCCGCTTCCGCTCTTTACAATCCAAGGATAAATTTCACCAAGACCCAATCGCTTAGCAAACATCTCAACAATTCCAGGATCGATCACCTTATCAAAATCCAGATTCCTAATATCATTTATTCCGCATATCCCGCCGATGCCGGTTACACCTGCCCGCCCATTTGGAGGGCCGGCATTCCAGCCAAGACCAGCCACATCTTTTTCCGTTTGCTCAATCAACTGCCAATTCTCCCAGGCTATAGTAGGTCTCTTACCTTCTACCGGCAGTACATTAAAACCGAATAGCTTATTATATATTTTCGCAAGCTCGATGAACTTCATATTACATTCTCCTTCCTCTTAAACTTGATCTTAAACTTGAACTTAATCTTGAACCTGAACTTTCTCTTATCAAGAAAAGTTGATAATAAATAATTAATTCTTTCTTCTTTGCATTCACAATTCATAACTCATCATTCAAAATTGACTACGAAATAGCGTAGGTTTTCGCCCGATTTTTCCTCTCTGTACTCAATATTTTTATCGGAACGATAAATTGCCTTACTCATACACAAACATCCCTTCAGAATCGATTTTTGCATTTTTCCCAGTAATAGACTTTAACGTCTTCTTTGCAATATCTGGTCGGCTAAATTCGCAGCTAAAAATCCAAAGACTTGCATTCATGGCATTTCCGCATAAATGAAAGCCATTCCTTCTTTTCATTTTTTTTGCTACTTCTCTGACATCAGTCTGAACCTTATAAAATTTTTTCCCTCTTTCTTCTTGCCACAAGTAAGTCATTTCAATCTCCATTTATTTGTTAATAATTAATTTCAGTCCTGGTGATTTTGAAAATGAACCATCTAAGCTTTTTTCCCCTTCTCCCTTTGGGAGAAGGCTGGGATGAGGGTTATCCAGCTTACTAATCGCATCCCTCAGCGAATCAATATTCAAATGTGAATAGATCTCTGTTGTAGTAACTGATGCATGTCCTAACAGTTCCTTTATTTTGTACAAAGAAACTCCCTGTTGTGCCAAGTTCGAAGCGAAGCTATGTCGCAGCGAATGGAAATGAATTGCTTTATCAATCCCGGCTTTCTTACAAGCACTTTTAAATCTTCTGGAAAAATGATCCCCAGTAAATTTTTGCCCGTTATTTTTACAAAACACATATCCAAAACTTTCCCCTCTTGGGAGGGGATAAAGGGGTGGGTTACCTCCTTTGTTTTTCGTCTTAATT
This sequence comes from Bacteroidota bacterium, assembly GCA_021793635.1. The sequence goes on along the minus strand of JAJYSI010000241.1, from coordinate 3,787 downwards.
TTTATCAAGGCATCATAAGCTTCATCACTTACTGGAATAAACCTTTGGTTTCTTCCTTTAGTTATAAATTCCTCATCGCCTACCGTTATGATTCTGGTTGAAAGATTTACATTCTTCCACTTTAAATTGACAATCTCATTCAACCTCATGCCCGTATAAAATCCAAGAATAACCGCATCCCTAACAACATCATCTTTTAGCTGATTGCTGATAGCTGTCAGCTGTTCGCTATTTATAAATGCCGGGGCGGTCTTTTGTCTCTTAGGTAATTTTACTTTGATGAAATAATTTTCTTTAACATATCCCCATTCCTTAGCTTTATTGAAAGCAGCTTTTAGATTTCTATAATACACAACATGTCCTTTCCTTATTTTTTGCTGTAGATATACCAGGAAGGTTTCAACATCTTTTTGATTAATACTGTTTATAGCTTTTTGTGGTCCAAAGAATTCGGAAAGATTATTTAATGCAATTGTTATTGAATGAAGGTAAGACGCAGATCTATTATTCTTAATCAGAAGTTTATATTCATCAGCAAACACCCGCAGAGTTACTACTTCTTTTGCTTCAGTAGTAAAAGACATCAGAAGCTTTAGCTTCTCAATATCTTCCACACTCAATTTTCCAAGCAAACTTTGTAATCCTTCCATTTTGCTTCTCTCTCACTTTTGTTTTTCTCACCAACAGACGACGAACAACAATCAACGCCCAATTAAGGCGGCTCCGTTTCTTCTTCCTCATCAAACATCCCCAATTGATTACCCGCAATATTAATTTCTAACTCCTGACTTCCGTCTTCTGGCTTCTGTTCCTCATTCATAATTCCTAATTCATCATTCATAATTTTGTTTTCATCATTCCTAGTAATCCACGCATCTAACTCATGCTTAAAAAAGTAAAGGTATTTCCCCGATGGCTTATGAAATGGAATCTTTCTTTGACTTGTCATTTTGTAAAGGTGTGAATGAGATATGCTTAAGTACTGTGCGGCTTGGTTGAAGTTTAGCAGATTGTTTTGCTTCCCTGCTAGAAGATTTTCTATCAATTGAAGTCTTTTAAGAACTTCTTCATTAAGTTGCTCATGCATTGTTAACGCTCCTTCCTAAGTGTTGTTTCCTTGCTTTTCTGCTTGCAAGAAATTTCGAGCGTTAACTTAAATACTGATGTCAAGAAAAAATCGTATTTATCGTATATACGATTTTTTCCTAATGCCTTCTATATGGTTTGTAATATTATCTAAGAATTCCGGTTTACTCTTATAGCTTATTTCAATCAAATTATTTATAAACTTTAATAAGGGCTCGCTTGAGGTGCTTCTTTCTTCTTCTATTAAATCTTTTTTTCTTGCATTATATGTCGATGCAAAATTTTTAACTTCAAGCTTTTCGGAAAAAAATATTCTCCCTATTTGTGCAGATTCTGTTTTCAAAGAAATTATTTCAGCATCTTTCATAGCTTCAAATATCCTAACAACCTCTGGTATCTTCCCGGTTATTTTTATCAAGCCTTGCGTTTGCTTATCTCCTAATTTAAGCATCAGCTTTCTATACTTAATTTCATTATGCATAAAATCTTCAAAGGTAGGTTTCAATCCTATATTCTCATCTAGCTCTGGTGGATTATTTTGCTTCTCTAACAAGACAAAACTTAAATATCTAATCTGCTCTTCTATAGTTTCAAGCTCATTGCAGCATTTCATAACCTCTTCTCTTATAAAATCAAATGTAGACTCTCTCGACCAACAGTATCGTGCCACGTTTATTTTCCCCTTCTTTGTTTTGAGTTGAAAAATAAAATTGTTATTTTTTTTACAAAAATAATAGAGTTTAAGTGAAAATTCATATTTATGCATGGGCTAATAACTAATTCCAATTTCCAGAATAATGTTCTTATTTTATTTCTCTCTTTCTCTCTGAAGAAATTTCTTCTAACGCGAAATGCATCCCTGTCGATACGCAATGCTTTCAAGTTTACTTTTCATATCGGGGACATATCCAATTTCACTAATAAATCTTTCCTTTTTTATTTGAATCCCGTCTTGAATTAAAATTTATTATGAATATTAATGTTTCACCACCTTTTACATCTAACCCATATTGACCATTCTGTTATTAAAGCTATCTTCCATTTCCTAAATTCCGATGCCAAAAATTTAATTGTTGCTATTCCTTTTGAAAATAAATTTCATACTCTTAAGTCAAGAATTGAAGCAAATTTTGTAAAGAAAAAACATCACGATGTAAAAGATATTTTTGCTGCCAACTGGGCAAACATAGAATGTGTGGAATACTTTATTGAAAAAAATTTTAGTGAGTATGAAGAGCAGCTCTATTCAGTTCTTGAAAGAATTCGTAATTACTTCAAAAATGTTCCGTATAACCACAAAGGTATTGTCGATTATCCTGTTAACGATCCTCGTTACTTTGAAGAGCTTTCTTCTTTGCTTATTCCTAGTTGTAAAAAAAATGATCCTCGTTTCATGATGGCAGCTAAAGCAATTGTTCTTTTCTTTTTTAAGTCCGGCGAATTCGGTCGCAAAACTCCCTATGATCCGCCTACTCTGTTTACAAAATATTCAAATGTAAATGATTACTCTTCGTTCTAAAATTGCGATAACAGCATACCGTCTTGTTCGTCTTTTTTATATCCGTATGATTTATTCATTGTTTTTCAATATAATATCATTATTTTTGCATAGTAACAGCAACACCGATATTGTGCAGCGTCTATGATATTAAATATGTGAGCCTTTGGCAAAAGAAATAAACAAATGGACAACATTCAAAAATATATTCACGAAGCTCTTGGAATTGAATTAAGATTTTTCACCCTTCCGAAAAATGAGATCAATAAGCTTCCTCTTTACTTACGCAGTAATAACCTAAAAGCCGGTGAACTTCTTAAACGTCAAATAATTTTTAACGCGATCAGTGCGGAAACCACCTATACAGTAGACCAGTATAGAAAGCAAGCCGATATACTTGAAAATACACTTGGTAAACATGTAGTCTTTGTTTTTGAAAATATTGAAGCTTACAACCGGAAACGCCTTATTCAAAAAAAAGTTGCCTTCATTCTTCCCGGCAAACAAATGTATCTGCCGTTTATGTTTATTGACCTGAAAGAACTTAAACAAGCTCACGCCAAAAAAGTAGAAAAGCTTTTCCCTGCTGCTCAGTGTTTACTGTTTTACTATTTACTTGGTAATGAACTTAACGGCTCTAACTTCAAAACATTAGCAAAGAAATTAAATTATGGTCCGATGACAATTACCAGAGCCGCAAATGCTTTAATGAATTTGAAACTCTGTAATATTACCGGCGGAAAAGACAAGGCAATAATATTTGAAAAAGAAAAGCTCCGGCTATGGAACGAAGCGCAGCCATATTTAATTAATCCCATTAACAAGCTCGTATTCGCAGATAACATAAAAGAAAATAATCATTATTTCATAACAGATATACCGGCGCTATCTCATTACACAGATATTGCTGATAACGGTAAAACTTCTTTTGCATTATCTATGAATGCATTTAAAGTTTTACAAAATAAAAAAATAATTCATACTACCGGTGATGCTGAAAGAAATATTATGCTGCAAATTTGGAAATACGATCCTGTTGTGTTAACAAATAATAAATATGTTGACCCTCTATCCTTATTTCTAACTTTGAAAGAAACCATCTAACTTTGTTGATCAGCTATATCTGATGCACTCTTCACTTTATTTCGATACCTGCCAAATACGTTCTTTTGAAAAAAATAGGCGATAACAAAACAGGTTGCA
>JAJYSI010000240.1 GCA_021793635.1 Bacteroidota bacterium | reverse complement strand
TTCTGCTCGCCTTCTTTGGTTCTCAACTGAACTCTAATGCGGGCAAGCAGTTCTTCAAACTTAAACGGCTTTTTAATATAATCGTTTGCACCGGAATCCAAGCCAAAAACAGTATCAGCAACGGTATCCTTTGCAGTTAGAAAAATTATCGGAATTGCTGAATTTGATTTCCGAATCTGTCTGCAGACTTCAATTCCGCTAACACCAGGAATCATCCAATCCAGAAGGATTAAATCATACTCATTTATATATGCAAGTTCCACAGCTTTATTCCCGTTATCAACTACGTCTACGGCAAAGAATTCTTCGGTTAATCCGTCTCTTAAAAAATTAGCTATGCCTGGCTCATCTTCAACAATTAATATTCGCATTAAAAAATATTATCCCTTTAATCGTTATCATTTTCTTTTTGAACTTCCGTACTCCGGCTTTCGGTTCCTTCGGAACTTCCCGAATCCAAACCGGCACCTAAATTAAATTGAATTCCAGCAGCATGCTTGAAAACAAGTTCGCCTCCGTAAAAGCCGGTACGAGCAATCGAAAGAACGCCTGCTAAAAAAAGGATAAGGTAAATTAATTGAAAAGCTCCTTTGAATTTTTTCAGCATCACCAATCCTATTCTAACAACCGAGGTTATTACCATCAGCCAGAGAGTAAGCGCTGCGGCATCTTCATGAGTTTCGATTGCCTGCTTTAAAGAACCTGCTTCGGCAATTCCTTCACCGGCAATATTTCCGGAAATATATGCAGCAACTACTCCTAACGTTCCCAAAATTAATAAATAGAAACCTGTCTTGCTAAAGAATTCTTTCTTGACAAGAACTCCGAATAAATCGAACATAAAGCCGATTATTAAAAGAGCAATCGGAAAATGAATTATCATCGGGTGAATATGTGTGGTATCAAACATTTTAATCTCCTTGATTTTTTTATGCAAATTATTCTGATCAGTCTTAATTATTTCTAAGAAGATTCTTAAAGTTTGCTTAAAAAGGTGTTGTCATTCACAAACAGATTACGAGAGGTTTATATTCCGGCAAGAATTATCTAAAATTGTAATGTCATTTGTGAATAATAATTGTTAGTAAAGTGTTTAGATTTAAAATTAAAAAGTACCTGTTAGTAATTTCCTTTCTTTCAATCATTTTAATATACGGCTGCGGTAAGAAACTTCCCATGGATAAACCAATTGGCATCGATTCAATTACTTTGTTGAATCAAGACAGCAGCAAAGTAGTTTTCCCGGATGCATATAAAAATAAAATTCTGCTGTTAGCATTTATTTATACAAACTGTCCGGATATTTGTCCAATGACTACTCATAACATGCAGCTTCTTCAAGAAGAAGTAAAGAAAGAAAATTTAAAGAACGTTCAGTTTGCCGAGTTGAGCTTTGATCCTAAAAGAGATGTACCATCAGTTTTGAAAGAGTTCGGAGACATCAGAGATATTAATTACAACAACTTTACTTTTCTTACGGGAAAAGAAACTGATGTAAAAAAAATCTTAAATAACATGAACATACTTGCTCTCCCTGGCGATACTACTAAAACCGAAGGCGGCGATGTTTACTTCTTTACGCATACCGACAGAATAGATTTAATCGACCAGGACGGAAGAATAAGAAATGAATACCGGGGAAGCAAAGCCAATGTTCAGGAAATTATTAAGGATATAAAGACGCTGGAAGATTAACATGATAATTTTACTTTCCCTGCTTACCCTATTTGCTCAAAGCCCTAAAATCAAGGTTGAAAATGCATGGGTTCGCCCGGCAGGCAAAGGCATGAACAGCGCTTTGTATTTTAAAATTGCAAACAACAACAGCAAACCGGATATTCTTTACAAAGTATCATCATCAGCGGCATTGCTTGTTCAGATGCATGAAACTATTGAGAAGAACGGAATGGCTGAAATGAAAAGAGTTAATTCGGTTGCAATTCCGGCAAATAAATCTGTTGAATTCAAACCGGGCGGTTATCATGTAATGCTGATAAAATTAAAGCGAGATTTAAATGTCGGGCAGAAAATAGATTTTATATTTTATTTTAAGAAAGCGGGAAGAATAAAAATTTCCACCCTTGTGAAAGCAGAACAATAATTATTTCAATTGAATCCTATGGACAAATTTTCTAAGAAAGATTTATTCCCCCGTTAAACTTAATGCTTCTTTCTCCAAGTCAGTTGAAATTCTAAATCCAACATTTTTCAATTTCATTAAGAATGGTTTTATTGAATTAATTATTCCGTAATTTTTAGCTTTAATTATTACTCCCAATGTTCCGGTAATTTCTATTTTCAGCAATTCAGCAACCCTCCTTGCCTTTTCATCGTCAACAATAATCAAGCTATCGGGAATTTCTAAAGCCAATGCTATAGCACTAGCTTCGCCTTTATCAAGTTGATTTTCAAGGAAACTTAATCTAGATAGGTCTTTGGGATTTTCAATTTCAAACCACCTTGGCAAAGTAACTCCAAATTCCTTCACAATTTCCGATGTTATAATAACTTTTCCGTAAACATCATGAAGTATGTTAAGACTTCCAATATTAGTCAAAGCTATCAGACAACTTGTATCGGATATAATCGTTTTAGGCATTCTTTACATCTCTTGACAGTTCCTTGGGAGAATAATTGAATAAGGATACTCCGTATCTACCTAAAAGTTCAGCAAAAGTTCTTTTATTTAATCCGGCAACTTCTGCAGCTTGACCTAATGAAAGTCTACCCTGCTCATATAATTTTGCCGCAATCAACATAGCAGCTTCCTTATTATCTATATCAAGAGAATCAGGAACTTCTAACGTTAACTTTTTCATTTTTAATCTCTTTTATTATTTATAAGTTAATAAGATTGGTGACAAAAATCTACTTATGCGCCTAGATGATAACAATAAGTAATCATACTAATCAATCAACTAAAAATTACCGTCCTGTTATCATACACAAGAATTTTTCTTTGGATATAATTCCACACTGCCCGCGAAAGAACTACCTTTTCCAAATCCTTCCCTTTCCTAATCAAATCCGAAATAGAATCTGCATGGCTTGCTCTTACAACATCCTGCTCGATTATCGGACCTGCATCCAAATCGGCAGTAACATAATGGCTTGTTGAGCCGATTACTTTTACTCCCCTTTCATATGCCGAATGATAAGGCTTAGCGCCCGGAAATGCGGGTAAGAATGAATGGTGGATATTAATAATTTTATTGGGAAATTCAAACACAAAATCTTCACTTAGAATTTGCATGTATCTTGCCAGTACAACAAAATCAATCTTTAGTTCTTTTAAAAGTTTAAGCTCAAGCTTTTCTTGCTCAAGTCTGTTTGATTTGTTTACCGGAAAGAGTTTAAAATTTACTTCAAACTTTTCAGCTATTGGCTTAAGAGTTTCATGGTTGCTTATAATAACCGGCACTTCAACATTCCACTCACCGGACTGGCATCTTGAAAGAATATCATAAAGACAATGCGGCATCTCGGAAACAAATACAGCCATCCGTAAAACTTCATCTGAGAAGTGAAGCTCGCTCTTCATTTTAAATTTATTTCCTATTGAAGAATCAAACTCTTCACTGATTTTTTCATCCGGAATAAGAAAACCAGTTAAGTCCCATTCTACGCGCATGAAAAAAACTTTCTTTTCCATGTCAACATACTGTTCAAGATAAAGTATGTTGCCGTTGTTCCTGCCGATAAAATCTGTAACGTTAGCAACCAGCCCTGTCCGGTCCGGGCAATGAATTAACAAAATTGCCGAGCGCATCTTTAAATTTCCATTTGCATTTTTCATCAAGATATACCTCTCATAATTTCTACACTTACCTTTACAAAAATAATTAATATCCGTTCGATAAAATCAACCGGCAAAAATTTCTTATTCGGCATAACAAGAGTGAAGAAAATTCCTCACACCGAAATAATTTCGCTCTTTTAATAATATTTTTTGCTTTATTCTTTATGATTTGAGTGGCACCGAAATTGTTTTTATAAAACCGAAAGTTCAAAAAACAATTTTAATTTTGGAGGGCAAAGTGAAAAATTTATTTCTTGGACTACCAGTAGTTTTTATACTCTTATTTTATGGGTGCAGCAAGGATAATCCTGTTTCACCATCCGGAAGCGGAGAAATGAAAATGTACATGGTAGATTCTCCTGCAAGCTTTGATGCTGTACTTATAAATGTAACTGAGGTTGATGTACACTCGGCAACCAGCGATTCCAACGGAGGCTGGTATGTTTTAAACAGTACCCCGCATATTTATGATCTGCTTTCATTAAGAAACGGAATCTCCACTGTACTTGGCGATACAATGTTACCTGCCGGACAATATACCCAAATAAGATTAATACTCGGTGCGGGAAGCAGCGTGGTTATTAATGGAGTTAGTTACAGTCTTACAGTTCCCAGCGGCTTCCAAACGGGTGTTAAGCTTAATGCCGATTTTGATATTCAAGCTAATGCTACTTATGCGCTAACACTTGATTTCAATGCTGCTAAATCAATTATTCAAGCCGGCAGCAAATATATTCTGCAGCCTGTTATTAGATGCACGGCAACTCAAACTTCCGGTACTATTTCCGGAACAGTTTTACCAATTACCTCAAATGCAGTAGTTTGGACAGTTTCAAACAGCGATACTGTAACTGCATACGCAGATGCATCTAGCGGCTACTTTGAATTGATGGCTTTACCTTCGGGCTCTTATACTTTGAATATTCAAGCATCAGATACAACGCTGTACAAGAGCACAACTATGCAGAACGTAGTTGTTGCAAGCGGTCAGAATACTGATGCAGGAACTATTACTCTCTCCCCAAAATAAACCTACTTTCTCTCTCTACGGTTAGCGAGTCGCTGTTCTGTCTGCTTAAACGGGCAGGGCAGCGATTTTTTTATTGTCATTTTAGACAACATTATCCAATAATATAAAACAGTCATGTTAGTGCAATTCGGCGGTATATGATTAAAAACATTCTTGAAAAACCTGGACGTATTTCATCCGTCTATACAAACGAAATGAAAATTATTTTTAGGAGGATGTAATGAACTACTTCAAAAATATTATGGGCTTAGCGCTGTTTACTACCACTTTATTAATTATAATCGGTATTAATTCAGCTCTATATGCATCGAGTAATTCCGCCAATCTTTCCAGAAGGGTAGATAATGCTTTATCTAAATATTTTAACAATCATTTTTCAGTCACTTCATCAAATAACGGCATTGTAACAATTAAAGGCACCGTTAACAGGCTTTATTATAAATATAGAATTTTTGAAATAGCTGAAAAGACAAAAGGTGTTAAAGGGATTAGGGACCTCATAGCAATTAATACTCGACCAACACCGGACGATATAATCAAAGCAAATTTGCTGGAGGATTTGAGGGTCGATAAGTCGATCCTAGAACCAAACAGAATAAAGATTGCAGTTAGTAATGGCGTAATTGAATTAAATGGAAAGGTGAGTTATCCGCGTGAAAAACTCTTAGCAGAGACTTTGGCAACCTGGCAAAAAGGTGCCTTAGGTGTTGTTGATCAAATTAAAGTATTATCTCCAAAAGCTGCCGAAAGTAACCGCAACATGAAAATACTTTTGGGAGATGTTTTAAAATATAAATTTCCTTTGCAGAGAAAAGATATAAGCTTTTCTGTGATTCATGAGCATCGCTGCATCCTCGGCGGTGCAGGTGATCACACCCGCCTGATCGAGGCTTGATGCAAAGGCGATCATGCCGTAACGCGACACGCGCCCATAAGTGGGTTTG
>JAJYSI010000239.1 GCA_021793635.1 Bacteroidota bacterium | reverse complement strand
TGCTTTTGTTGATTTGGTTCATTATCCCCTGACGAATTGCAGAATACAAACGAGGAACACCTATTGTGATTGCAATCTGATTTTTTTGCAACGTGTCAATTATATCTTCCGACGTCATTGAAGGCGCCATAGCAATCGTTGCTCCGACAGACAGCGGTGCAATTAGCGTCCCGATTAAAGGGAAGATATGGTGCAGCGGTAAAAGCGCTAACACGTTTCTGCCCTCAGTAAATATCGGAATCTCGATCGAAACAGCTTCAACATTTGCAATCAAGTTATCGTAAGAAAGCATTACGCCCTTAGGATTTCCGGTTGTTCCTGAAGTATAAATTATTACAGCAGTATCGAAAACATTTTTGCTGTTGATTTCTTCAGGTGTGTAGTTGTGGCAATTATAATTTTGTTCTTCAAAAACAAATAGAGTTATTTCGTACTTTAATAATTTGCGTGCTTTAATAAAAGTTTCAACAGTCCCCTGTGAGCAGAAAATTATTTCGGGGCGGCAATCGTTTAGCATATATGCAACTTCATCAGCAGGTGCTAAACTATCGATTGGAACCGCTACTACATTGTTTTTCCATGCAGCATAAAATGCATAGCACCATTCAGGTCTGTTGGAAGAAAAGATAGCAGCCTTGGTTACTTTCTCTCCGCTAAACAGGGAAGAATAAAAATTGATGTGCCTAAGAAGCTCATCATAAGTGATTTTATTATTCTGCCAGACTAATGCAGTCTTTTCAACTTTTTTTATATACAAAATTAAAGTCCCATTTTAAATCTTGTATTAAATTTACCAAAAAATATAGTGTATTTAAAGCTTCAAGTTAAATATGATCCAACCTAATTTGAAATTAAATTCAGAATATTAAAAATTTTACTTGACAATAGGATAAAAAGTTCGGAATTTAGCCAAAGTAAACGCTAAAGTAATCGATAATTTGAAAATTAAGCCACTTTCTGAACCGGAGTACTCATCGGAAGGATTTGACTGAACAAGTAAGATATATCATTTAATATTGTTATGCGGTACCCTTAGACTCTAAAGAGGTTTAAATAACTTCAATTCTAAATTACTTAGTCACCTTACGCAAAAGGTTATTATTACATAATGAGAAACTCCGAGGTTTTCCTAAACCTCGGAGTTTTGCACTTCACTTCCTTTATATTTGAAATTGTCTACGTAACATGAGTTACTTAATCAGAAAGACAAAATTGTTTCAAAATATAATATTGATTGGATAAAAAGATGAAAGCAAGAAATTTAATTTGTTTTTTCTTAATGGAAAAGGCGATATAAATACTTTTACTTCCTACACTGTGCTTGTGCAAGGAAATGATTTTCATGCAGAGAATATTACTTTCGAAAATTCTGCCGGGCGCGTAGGGCAAGCACTTGCATTAGCTGTCGAAGCCGCCCGGTGTGTTATTAAAAATTGCCGCCTTCTTGGAAATCAAGACACACTTTATGCTGCTAATGATTCAAGCAGGCAATATTACGTAGACTGTTATATCGAAGGAACAACCGATTTTATTTTTGGAGATGCTACAGCGGTATTTAGAAACTGTTTAATTAGAAGTAAAAAGAATTCTTTCGTTACTGCAGCATCAACTTCTCCAAATCAAAAATTTGGTTATGTATTTTTAAGTTGCAAGCTGATTGCTGATGCAGGAATAACCAAAGTATATCTTGGTCGCCCCTGGCGTCCTTATGCGGCAGTGGCATATCTTAACTGCTATTTGGGTCCTCAAATTCTGCCCGCTGGATGGAATAATTGGAAGGATCCTAAGCGAGAAAAAACGGCTCGCTATTCGGAATACAAATCAACTGGTCCTGGTGCAAATCCAAAGGAAAGAGTTTCGTGGTCTAAACAGATATCTGCTAACAAAGTCCGCAATTATACTCTAAAAAATATTTTTGGTAATTGGAATCCGGAGGAAAATTAGAGAATGAAAATAATATATAGATCTATCGATTATGTTAAGCTCCTTAAATTACCGCACTATTCACACGGAATATTGGAATATTGGAGGAATGGAATAAGAAAAGTTTCTGCATGGCTTCATTACCATCATATTCCATTACTACTTCAGTATTTCTCCATATTATTATTTCCAATAATATTTTTATTCACACCTGCGAATTTAAGCGCGCAAGAATATAAAAATATTACTAATTCTACTGTGAATGCCTGGGTGCCGGATTTAGGAAACGGCAAGTATAAAAATCCGATTATTTATGCTGACTATTCCGATCCCGATGTAATTAGAGTAGGGAATGACTTTTATTTAGTCTCTTCCAGCTTTGATCAAATTCCAGGACTGCCAATCCTTCATTCAAAAGATTTAGTGAATTGGACGATCATTGGTCATGCTCTTTTACGCCAGCCTCCTTACAATGTATATTCTAAAGTACAACATGGAAACGGCGCATGGGCCCCGTCAATTCGGTATCACAATGGCGAATTTTATATTTACTATCCCGATGTTGACTTTGGGATTTATATGGTGAAGGCAAAAAATCCTGCCGGTCTTTGGTCGATTCCGGTTCTTGTACAAGCCGGAAAGGGTTTGGAGGATCCTTGCCCGCTTTGGGACAATGACGGCAAGGCATATCTTATACACGCCTATGCCGGAAGCCGTGCAGGGATTAGAAATTTGCTTGTTCTTAATCGGATGAATTCAGAAGGAACAAAGGTCATTGATGAAGGGGTAATAGTCTATGACGGGCATGAAAAAGACCCTGGCATTGAAGGACCAAAGCTTTATAAGCGAAACGGATATTATTATATTTTTGCTCCTGCCGGCGGTGTAAAGCTGGGCTGGCAGATTGTTCTTCGGTCAAGAAATATTTATGGTCCATATAAAAGAAAAATTGTGTTGAACCAAGGAGCCACAAATATAAACGGACCTCATCAGGGGGCATTAGTAGATACAAAATCCGGTGAATCGTGGTTTATACATTTCCAGGATAGAGGGGCATACGGAAGGGTTGATTTGCTGGAACCGGTGAAATGGAAAAATGGTTGGCCTATAATAGGCGTTGATCCGTCTGGTAGTGGCATCGGACAGCCGGTTTTAAGTTATCAAATGCCTAATGTCGGTAAAACATATTCTATTAAAGTTCCTCAGACATCCGATGAATTTAATAGTGTAAGGTTGGGTATGCAATGGCAGTGGCAGGCTAATCCCGGAGCAACATGGTTGTTTACATCCGGAGATGGTTACTTGCGTTTGTACGCCCAAAATTTACCGGATAGCGCAAAAAATTATTGGGATGTGCCAAATATCTTGATGCAAAAATTTCCGGCGGGAGAATTTATAGCAACTGCTAAATTAACTTTTCATCCGTTCTTGCCGGGAGATAAAGTTGGTTTTATTATTATGGGTGAAAGTTACGCTTATCTTGCGTTGACAAACAGGAATGACGGAATCCATCTTTCCTTTACTACTTGTCTTCAGGCAGATAAAGGCAAAGCCGAGAACGAACAGGAAATAAAAAAGATAGCCGGGAATTCGGTTTACTTTAGAGTAATGGTAAGCAACGGAGCAGTTTGCCGTTTTAGCTATAGTATGGACGGGATAAATTTTATTGAGGCTGGAAGACCATTTACGGCTGTAGCGGGACGGTGGATAGGCGCAAAAGTTGGAATATTTTGTACAAGCAAAGAAAAATCTACTGACTCCGGGTACGCGGATTTCGATTGGTTCAGAGTATCCCCGGTTAATTGAATAGAATTTATCAGCACTATTTTTTCTTTCAAAAGATAACTTGACAATTGTTTTTAAATTATGCAAGTTAGCACACGTTAAAGTTATCGGTTAAGTTAACGATAACTATCATATTATAATTATTCATTAAATAGGTTAGTGCACTGAATATTTTTACTGCCATATTAAATTCAAAACAACTCAAACTTCCTATTCTAAGGCGTTCTGCACGCTCGATTGAACTTACTCTTCACTATTTACTGAAATCCTTAACTTATTCTCTTATGATGAAAAAGATAGATAATTCGTTTTATTCATGGCTGCTTATAGACCCGAATGTTGAGCAGATAAATAAGAATTTCTCTCCGAGAAATCAGAAATAAAAAACTTATAACAATGACAAGCGCCTCTTGTCTATTTGAAAAACAAATATGTGACTTACCGGGCGAAGCTGTGTCCGGACAATTTATAAAAATTATAGAACAACAAATTTTTCGTTAAGATTTTGGAATTTAATCTTAACTAAATATCAAACAAAAACCCCCTTCTTCAAGAAGAATCAAAAGCACTCTTAAGATATAAGGACAAGAAAACAAACCTTTGGTATTTGATTTTAGATAAGCCCGGCAAAAATGGAAATTATCTTGAAGCTTCTTCCTCTGCAATGTTTATGTATGTTTTTGCTAAAGGCGCAAAGAAGGGATATCTAAGCAAGAAATATTATTCAATTGCAAAGGAGATATATACAGGCTTCACAAAGAATTTAATCAAAGAAAATAATGATGGAATTCCTACTATCATAAATACAATTAGCGGGGCAGGTTTAGGCGGCAAACCTTATAGAGACGGCAGTTTTCAATATTATGTAAGTGAGCCAAAAAGGGTGAATGATTTTAAGGCAATAGCTCCTTTTATATTGGCTTCGTTAGAATTGGGTAAATAAAAAGCATTATTTTGTTTCATAATTATTTCAGGTATTAAAAAATGGGACCAAAGTCATTTTCATTAGTAAAAATTCTTTTCTTATTATTCTTATCATGGAGTGTTTTATCATCTTCGGCAAAATGTAAATCAAATTATTTTCCTAAAGGAAATGATTCTGTAAAAGTAGTTGGGCTGGATTACTTTTTTAACCATGAATTTATAAAAGATAAAGATGGCAAAGAGGTCCAGTATCATTATATATGGGAGGATACAGCTAATTCAGGCTATTCCGAATTGGGAGATGTTATAAAAAGTTTGGGTGCAAAGCTTGGTGAATTACATCAAGCCCCTACGCTGGAAAAGTTGAAACGTTTGAGCATTTATATAATTGTTGATCCAGATACTCCGTTGGAAACTGCACATCCTAATTATCTAGACCATAGCTCGATTGCCAACATTGTAAAATGGGTTAAAGGCGGCGGCGTGCTTGTGCTTTTCGGAAATGACAAAGGTAATTGTGAATTTGAACATTTCAATAAGCTTGCCGACAATTTCGGGATCCATTTTAATGAAGACAGCCGGAATGATGTAATCGGTAAGAATTATGACATGGGAAAATTTGATAACCTTCCCTCTATTCCACTTTTTAGCGGAGTAAAAAAGATATATTTAAAGGAAATTAGCACACTGAAAATATCAAAGCCTGCTAAGGCGGTTCTTACAGATAAAGGAGATGTTATTATGGCTTCTGCAAAGGCTGGTAAAGGATTTGTATTTGCGGTAGGCGATCCCTGGATTTATAATGAATATATCGACCATAGAAAACTACCAGCAGATTTTCATAATAAAAAAGCAGCGGAAAATCTATTTTCATGGTTACTAAGCAAAGCCAAAGAGATGAAATAAATTTTTCGTAAACCAAATATTATTTTGTCCAAATTGAAATATTAAAACACACACAATTTAATTACAATAAATTTAAGGATTCAGATTATAGATATGGAAATAGAACTATTAAATCAATTTCGTTTTTTCGATCCAAATGAAAAAGTAAGAGAAATTGCGCATGAATTATATTCAAATGTAAAGGATTTGCCGATTATAAGCCCTCACGGGCACGTTGACCCAAAGCTTTTGGCAACT
>JAJYSI010000238.1 GCA_021793635.1 Bacteroidota bacterium | reverse complement strand
GATCTACCATCTTTAAATTTAGTCCTTAAGGGTATCCAATCTCCCCACGACTTGCCGTACCAGCCGTCGTCCAGTTGAAATACATCTGCCCCCATATTTGTAAAACCGGCTGCAATTGCCTTTGCATCGGGTATTAAGATATTTTCGCTTATATTACCATAATAGCAGGACCAGCTTGACCATCCGGCCTGTGCCGGTTTAATTTTAATATGATAGTTTCTTTTAACTAAAGACGTATATTTTTCAAAGAATTTATCACCGGGTAATATTTCGTCCAGAAGAATTGATTCAAGGCGGTATGTTTCGTCCTTAGTTAAGACTCTGTCCTGCATACATTCGCGTATTACAACTTTATTATCGTAAGTTTTAAAGTAGGTAAAAAATCTGTTAAAGGTGGTAAACGCGATATTTAAATACCTACCTGATTTTTTATTTTTAAATAAAACCAGCTCTCGCGATATCGTACCTTTTTTATCCGGCTTCATAACCATCACCCATGCATTGGTGATAGTAGCATTATTATAGAATAGGAGATTATTGTCACCGAACTGCGATGTGAACTTAATAACGATATCCATAAATTTTATTTTTTTTGATTTCAATCCCTTTAAGGAAATCATCAATTCTTTTCCGCAGTCTTCGTCTTTGGGCGTAATATTTACTTTGGTATATAAATCCGATTTACTTATAGAAGAGGCTAGGTTATTAATCGGGATTCTGAAAGTCGAACTGTCGGAATAAATTATTTCCGCATAAACCGACTTTGCATTTGTAAATTTTAAATCTCCTTGTAATGATTTGGCCTTTAGATTGAAAATAGGAACAACTAAAATTATTACCCAAGTAAATATGTTAATTTTTTTCACGTTCATTTAAATTTTTAATCCCATTTAGATTAGAATTTGCAAAAGTATTTTTTCCCGAACATTTGTTTTAAGGTAGGAGCAGTCTCTTTAATAATTTTACAGGTAGCTCATACTTGGGTGAAAATTTATTGCCGGACATATAGTTCAATAAGCTTTGTTCCATTTGCCGCGCCTCCGGACGTTTGTCCGCATCTTTTTCCAAATCCATTGCGCAGACTAGGAGTTTGCCCTTGCCTACACGCGTTTCAAAGATAACTCCCAGTTTTGCATTACGGTCATAATTATCTATAACTTGAACTATCGGTCTGAAACCCGGAGGTGTATCATCCAATATGATGGCTTTTGAACGGTTAAGCTTATCACCTGCTTTCTTTTCGATAGTATCGCACATTGCAAGCGGGGCACCGGCTACACGAAATGATTCCGCTGCAGAGAACCTGCCCAATAAATCCGCCCACTGCCAGTCGCTATGCGCTTCAGTGGGAAAATCGGCAAGTGCCGGATTCTTTGGATTACAAAGAATTCCCAGTGTTCCTATTTGATTAAATAGCCTTGCATTCCAAAATACCGGAAGAAAGCTGCCCGGGATAGCGTTCTTTCCGGCGGTTGCGCGCGGAAGAAATCTTACCGAATCCGGAGCATAAAAACCTCTCGGCGGTATTATTACCCCCTCTTTCGGAGAAGAGAATAGAAGCACGCGTTTTCCCGATTTCAGATAATCCAATGTTTTATTATTAAACTCATGAACAATAATGACATTCGAAGGTACTTTGACCGGTTTATCGGGATAAACCCAAATGTTCCAGCTGTTTGAGGTACCTGCAGCACTAAGAGTAACAGTTAATTTTGCCGGAGCGGATACTCCTTTTAAATCGGCTTCAATTTTCCCCAGGCAGGAAACTTTGCCGTTCGAAATGTATTGAGACTTTAGTTTACCGCCGGCAACGAGTTGTTTATTTTCATTTGTAATCTGCCATTTAGGATGAACTGTTAAGGAAGTCTGATCGTAACGAGCGATTTCAGCTTTGGCCGTAAACAAGTCGTCAGTTGAGTAAACTCTCTTCGGCATCCTCAATAAGCATACTGTGGGCGAACAAAACCGTCGGAAATTTTTCGGTCTAATAAGTCCTTTCGAATCCCAAAATGCATCTAACCATCCGACTATCGCAGTGCCCTGCCCGGGATAATCTCTAGCATCAAGGATCTCAAAACCTCCGAAAGGATAAGTTCGTTCGCAGGCTTCAATTTCCTCCTTATAAAGCAGAACGCTGAATTTTCCGCTTGCTTCGGCAAATGCCTTATCTTCGTCAAGCATGTGGTGAGCTTTTAAGGACCTTTCAAAGCTCTCATAATTATAAGGTCTAAGAGATCCTTTGAATTTTTTGATCTCATCAAAATCCGGATACATGCACCACTGCCCAATTTCATGAGACAGCGTAGGTACTGTTCTTGAATTATTTGTATTGTTGTCTCCTGCTATCCAACCTGCAATTTCCGATCTGTCCCAGTCGGTACTTGGTCCCATGACTCCGCGTTCTCCGATCTCAACATAATCGCCTTGTGCTGATGTCTGACCGTTCTGGCATCTATAAAGATGCCGACTATCAAGTTTTCGCGCCAGTTTTACTAGACTGTCCAGTGATCCGCCGGATTCGTTTCCCATTGCCATCAGACCGAAAGAAGGATGATTACCGTAAACTTTCAGAATGCGCTTCAACTCATTTACAATAAACCGATCTCTTTTAGGATCCTTCCCGAAATGCGGAGCATCCATTGTCCAAAGAGGTAATTCCACCTGAAATATAAATCCAAGCTCATCGCCTGCTTCGAATGCCGCTTCCGGCGGACACCAGGAGTGGAATCTCATAAAGTTGAATCCGTAAGATTTACAAATCTTAAGCGTACGGAGCCAAGCAGCTTTTGTCATAGGCGGATATCCATTAAACGGATAAACTGCTTCATCAACCGTTCCGCGCAATAGTATGGGCTTACCGTTTAAAATAAATTGTTTGTCTTTAGTACTTAATTCTCTAACCGCGTAGGATAAATATTTTTTATCTGAAAGATTATTCGAATTTAATGAGATTTCTAATTTTCTGATTAATGGATTTAACGTGCTCCAAAGTTTCCTGTTAATTTTAAATGGAACGTTAACTGTTGTTTTTCCTTCGTCAAGTTCTAATTTTTTTGTTTCCTTCTTAACACCGGGAATACTGACTTGAATTTCCGTTTTTGCTTTGTTCCCTGTAAGGTTTATCAGATTAATTTTTAATGTATCCGGATAAATATCAACCATCCCTATTTCCAAAGGCTTTTCAGCCATTAGATCTATTTTCCCTATTATCCCGTTCCACAATCCTTGAGTGTCATATGTTATTGCAGAAACCCATCTTCCAATTTTTAATTTATAAGTATTATCAACACAAATAGTTAGCAAATGTCTGCCCGGTTTTATGATACCGAGATCATAAACATGAGGAACCGAAAGGCTATTCTGACTTCCGAATTCTGTGGTATCCAGCCATACGGTAGACTTCCAATAGCATCTTTCCAGAAATAATTTTACATGCATTCCTTTCCAAGATGCAGGTATGTCTATTACACGCTGGTACCATGCAGGTCCTTCGTATTTATATTTGGGCGTGAGTCGTCCTATCCAGGGTTTTAATACTTTTTCACCGTAACCTTGTGCCTGACAGGAACCAGGTAGATGCAGTGTATCGGGTAAATTGGTCAAATACCATTGTTGACTTAATCCGATTCTTTTAGGATCAAGTTTGAATTTCCATTTGCCTGCGAGGGAAATTGTATCTTTCTGAAAATAATGCAGGTTCTTTGGAGCCGCGGAATATGCATTTAACTCTCGGGTAATAAAAGACGAAGCTATTATTACTGCTATTAAGAATTTTAGGCTATAATTCCAGGAAAAGGTATGAGAAATCTTTTTTAACATATTCTTATAATATTTATTAATACAGTATTTATAGGAGAAGTCTGAAATGAAATGAATTTAAAGTAATGAACAATTTTTTTGCTTAGTGAATATACTTTTTACATATAAAGCTTCGGGCAATAACACAATTCATTTTTTATGAAATAACAATTCTTCCGGAATTAATTCCTTTTTTATACCGGGACCTTTTATATAAACTTTTAAATCCTTTCCGCCTATACCCTGAAAATAATTTATGCGCAAAGGATAAAAACCTTCGGCTAAAGCTATCTGCCCGGATTTCTCAATTGTACCGTGAACACCGTTATTATCTATAAGCATCTTTCGGTCTATAAACAATTTCGATCCATCATCGGAAGACAAATAAAAAGTATAAACACCAGTTTTATTTATTTTAATAAAACCGTCGAAAATTAATGTGTAATTTGTATCTCTTTTTGCCGGATCGAGATTAATTTCTTTAACCGTTCCGGTTAATGACGGTTTCATGTTATTTAAATTTTCAGGAATTTCTCTTATATTTCCTCTTAATTCAAAATACTTATAATCCAGACCTCCCTCATGTTTACCTATATTTTTCATCGATCTTAAAAGTTTTACTTTTCTGAATTTTTTTTCGTTGACCTTGCTCGAAGTTCCGTCATTCCAAAATGTTTTAGCCTTCAGTACAGAAGTACTTTTCAGAACTATAGGATTTTTATAGATCGCAGATTTGCCGTTAGGCTCTGATCCGTTCGTGGTGTATCTTATGGTGCCTTTGCCGGAAGGATCTTTTAATTTTACTTCTAGCTTTTTAAGAAAGATGGAATTTTCGGATATAAAAATGGGAGGTAAATAACCGGCATTTATCCTGGACAGAAAATCTGCACCCATCTTAACAATGCTTCTGTCATACGTCATTAAGCCATTAACCTCCGATTCAACATCAGTCAGTTGAGTATATACGGCGGCTGAAAGACCTTTTTCTTTAAGCAGCATAAGTTTATCAATTAGATTAGAATATGCATTCCTTAGCTGTCTGATATTTTTAAAAACCACATATCCCCAGTTATTCTCTTTTTCCCAGGTATGATCTTTTATTGGATATCCTAAACCACCGAATTCTCCCAAAACGACTGCCCTGTATTTTTCAGGTTCTGGCATTGCGGGACCCGGATACGAATGCATATCACGGATATCACCTGTTCCTCTGTCCACCCATCCGCTTGCCTGGTCTACAAGTCTGGACGGATCATAAAACTTAACGTAATTAGTCATCTTAATGGTATTCCACTGTCCCCATCCTTCGTTGTAAAGTACCCAAACAATGATACTGGGATGATTAATATGTTGTTCCATCATTTGGGTCAGTTCGGTTTGAAATTCATCACTGGATTCTATGGTCCTTTGCATATCAGGTTGTCCCGGCGAAATTGAGGAATCGCCACTTGGCATATCCTGCCAAACAAGCATTCCTAATTTGTCACACCAGTAGTACCATCTTTCCGGTTCTATCTTTACGTGTTTTCGGATAAGATTAAAACCCATTTTTTTTGTCATCTCAATATCATGTTTCATAGCTTCGTCACTAGGAGCTGTGTAAAGACCTCCCGGCCACCATCCCTGATCTAAAACCCCCAGTTCAAAAACAAATTTATTGTTCAATAAGATTCTTTCAATTCCTTTGTCGTCTTTTCCGACAGAAATTTTTCTCATTCCAAAATAGCTTTGAACGGAATCAACAATCTTATTATTACTATCGATTAAATAAACATCCATATCATAAAGGAATGGATTCGCGGGAGACCATAATATTTCGTTCGGAATATGAATTTTTTTTGTTTCACCTATACCCCAAGTACCTTTTGCTACTTCTTTACCTTTTGCTTTAATTATAGCAAGTAATTTATAATGGAGATTTATACGAACGCAAGCTGACGAAACATTAACTATACTCGAATCAATATTCGGTACAGC
>JAJYSI010000237.1 GCA_021793635.1 Bacteroidota bacterium | reverse complement strand
AGTCGTAATATTCCTGGAAAATACTCGGACCCTTTTTAGATTCGACAACTTCTTCAAGCTTGCGTATTATGCCGATTGTTAATGGCGCTAAAATAGCTATATAGAGCAATTGTAATATACTTAGTGATAAAAGCATACATTTTATCTCTATTTAATTCAGGCTTATAGTTTTTGGAGGTATTCTGAGAAATGAATAACTCCAACCTAAAAATGGTAGGAGTTATTAGCCTATGAGGAAGGCAGTTCCCCGCCGAAGCGGAATTATCCCGAATAATTTCGAGATAAAAAGCGAACTCCATCGCTTTGAACAAAAATATATTTTAAGATTATTAAAAGCAAATAAAATACAAACTTTAAAATTTATAGCACATTATTAGACTAAAAAAATATTATTTAATATAATATATATAATTAATCAGCTTAACTTTTAAGCCGGTATATTTACCATACATATCGCTAAATTGATCTCCAATTGTACAAATTATGCGGTAACCTCTTTTAGTTAAATCAATTCTTTTATTTTCTTTGAACAAAGATGTTGTAGAAGAAAGGTCGTTCGTGCCTTTTGTTATTAGAGTATCAAAGCGAAGGAAGCCCTGAACCTTCAAATTTTTTACTGTTGCTGCGTACTGATAATCGTGCCTTCCGGAAATAAAGACAACCTTAAAACCCTTTGTTACAACAGAATCATAAAGAGTTTTAACAGGTTTTATTGCAGGCGCTTTTGCGCTGTCAATCCATTTATCCCAAAGAAAGGGGATATAACCAAAATCCATTGTTTTTAGAAATGAATAATTGGATAAAGAAGTTTCATCGACATCAAAAACAACAGTTGAATTTGAATCCGGTTTTATTCTTTTTAGTTTAGACCATACATTTCGGCAAATAATTTGCATGTCTTTATCATATTTACCGGATGAATGGTACTGAATTATTTTATCCTTAAGCAGCGATAAGTTTTCGAGCTTAATCTTGCTGTAAGGTAAATTGGTGAATGAATTATTGTTTTGTGGAAACAACAGAGCCGAATAAAAAAGGAGAAATATGATTAGATAAAAGAGGCTGCTTTTATTTTTCATAGATTTTTGCCCACTTTGAAATTATAAAAATATTCAATTGAAGAACGAAGGTGCAAATATAAATACAATGTGACAAAAATGATTTTGATAATCTTGCAGATTTTATATATTTGCACAAGCGATGGTGTTCGCTTATAACCGTCCGAAAAACTTTCGGTCTAATAACTCCTACCAATTATAAATCCAATTATAAAAACTTAATGACTATTATTAAAAGGATTTTTATAAATGAACTTCCAGAGTATACTTTTTAATGAACCGGCAGACAGCATAAATGCAAATAACGCAGAGACCCCGCCTTTTTTTGTTGATCTAAATTTGGATCAAATAGTGGATGCTATTACCATGAAATGGGCGGGATATGACCTGCCTGCCGGACAGGCAGGTTTGAAGAATTTTTTCTATTCACCATTGAGTAATATTGATTCAATACATTACCGCCATGAGGTTTTCAAGGAACTAGAAAATTTGTCGCTTTATGAAAGCGTAAAATTATTTGCAGAGCAGATGAATGAAGTGCGTAAATATCTTAAACTTGTAGAAAAGTTGTACTATCCGAACCAAAAAGAAATTTGGTTACTTTATGCAGCGGAACATTATTGTATTTCAGTTAATAAAATTGCAGAAGATTTATCCACCAAATCGTTGAAATCACGCGGCTTTCTTGGCTTTAGTGAATACTTAAAGAAATACACATCCGGAAATCAGTTTACCTTGCTTGAGAACGAAATTAACAGACTTAAAATGGAACTTTCAAAAGTAAAGTATCGAATAATCATTCAAGATAATTCTTTTACTGTTCAAAATTATGAGCCTGGAATAGATTATAGCGCTGAAATTGAGGCAACGTTCGAAAAATTTAAGCAAGGTGCTGTAAGGAACTACCTTGTAAAATATAATTCTGTGTCAGAGGACATGAATCATATCGAAGCTAAAATACTAGATTTTGTTGAGCAGTTGAATTCAGACTTATTTTTAGAATTAGAAAACTTTTGTATTCGCTACGGAAACCTGCCTACAGGGCAGGCAAGTTTTATTGATGAGACTATTGCAGTCTTTGATAGAGAAATTCAGTTTTATATTGCTTATCTGGAACACATATCGAAATTCAAACATAATAAACTTCAATTCTGCTATCCTCAAATCTCAAACACATCTAAGGAAATTTATGATTATGACGGATTCGATTTAGCTTTAGCTCGGAAATTAAATGAAAATAATGGACAAATAGTCTGTAATGATTTCTATTTGAAAGACAAAGAACGAATTATAGTTGTGACCGGCCCAAACCAGGGCGGCAAAACAACGTTTGCACGCATATTTGGGCAGCTTCATTACCTTGCAAGTATCGGGTGCCCGGTTCCTGGACGCGAAGCACATCTATTTTTCTTTGATAATATTTTCACTCAATTTGAACGCGCAGAGAAAGTTGAAAACCTTCGCGGTAAACTCGAAGATGATTTGACAAGGATTCACATAATTCTTGAACGTGCTACCTCCCGGTCAATACTAATCATGAATGAGATTTTTAATTCAACAACTATACAAGACGTTAGTTTTTTAAGCACAAAAATAATTGAAAAGATTTTAGAGCTCGACTTACTCTGTGTTTGGGTAACTTTCATTGATGAATTGGCTTCGTTCAGCAAACAAACAGTATCCATGACCAGCACGGTTGTCCCGGAGAACCCGGCGCTACGGACATTCAAAGTTATAAGACGACCAGCAGACGGATTGGCTTACGCTATGGCAATAGCTGAAAAATACCAGCTAACTTACAGTCATATAATGGAGCGTATAAAATCATGAAAGCATACCTGATGTTTAGAGACCAGGACTTCGACCCGGAGCAGATTCTAATTCAAAGGGAAAAGAAGCCTCGCGCGTTTGAAACTGATGAGAGGTTAAGTTTACAACGCTTTTTACCCTGGGATGAAAAGGCTATTATACAAGATTTAGGTTTAGATATTTTGCTTAACTCAATGGCAGGCGGCGACAATTTTCTCTTTGAAGTGGCAAAAGTAGGTGTACTTGCAAGTGTTACTGATAATGTAACTATCCTTTATCGCCAACAGGTTTTGAATGATTGCATGATACATGAGTCAATTATTAAAGAGATATATCAGTTAACTGTAGAAGCAATTGAAAAAGAGAAAAGCGGTCGTTGGTGGGGACTTTTTAGTTCACCCTCAAGCATACTACATGAATCTGGAGACAAGCTTCAGATATTTGCAGAGATGCTTAGGAAGTTGAGAGATGTTGCTGATCAGAATGAGGAAGCCTTTAATTCGGAAGGATTCAAAAAATTGTTTGGGACGCTCAGACAGGAACTCAGTGATGAATATTTAGCTAGTATCGATGAACATTTGAGGCAAATAAAATTCAATTATGGAGTTCTATTAAGCGCAGAATTGGGCAGAGGGAATAAAGGCAGTAATTATATTCTTAACAGACCTTATGAAGATAAAAGGAATTGGTTTGAACGGCTCATATCAAAAAAACTTCCCGGTTATACCTATCAGGTTAGTCCAAGAGATGAAGCCGGAACCAGAGCCTTATCGGAATTACGCAACCAGGGAATAAATATAGTTGCTAATGCACTAGCGCAGTCAATGGACCATATTCTGAGTTTCTTTCAAGCACTGCGGACTGAATTAGCATTTTATATTGGTTGCCTTAATTTGCGTCAACACCTAATTGAGTTGGATGAGCCACATTGCTTTCCAGTTCCTGCACAGCCTGGTGAAAGAAAGATGTCGTTTGCAGGATTGTATGATATTTGTCTCTCATTAAGCGCAGGACGAAAAGTTATAAGCAATGATCTCAATGCAGACGGCAAGGATCTTATTATAATAACCGGAGCTAATACAGGAGGTAAATCTACTTTGATGCGAAGCATTGGCATTGCTCAGTTGATGATGCAATCGGGTATGTTTGTTCCGGCAGAAATATTTTCTGCAGATGTTAGAGACGAAATAGTAACTCATTTTAAACGTGAGGAAGATACTACAATGGAAAGCGGAAAATTAGATGAAGAGCTAAGCAGAATGAATAAAATAGTGGATAAAATTAACTCAAATTCTATAGTATTCCTTAATGAATCTTTCTCTGCGACAAACGAAATAGAAGGCTCTGAAATAGCAAAGCAGATAACGAAGGCGTTGGTTGATAGAGGAATCAAGGTTGTTTTTGTAACGCATCAATTTGAATTTGCGAATAGCCTTAATGAAAAGAAGATGCAGAACGCCATCTTTTTAAGAGCTGAACGGCTGTCCAATGGAACGCGAACGTTCAGAGTGATTGAAGGAGAGCCTTTGCAAACGAGCTACGGACAAGATTTATATGGAAAGATATTTCAAGCACAAAAACCCTAAGGTGATAATTCTGAAATGAATAGTATTTAGAATGAGTCGTTCGCTTGAAACATGTTTTGAATATTTATTGGATTTAATATATTTGTAAAGGCGATGGGGTTCGCCTTCTAAATCGTCCGAGATTTTTTTCGGTCTAATAACTCCTACCAAATATAATTACAATTTTAAAATAAATAGGAATTATGATTTGCAAAATTATGTTGTGGTATTTATTGGTGCGGGCTTTGGCGGAATGCTGCGGTACTGGATGTCAGCTGTTGCTTCTGAAATATTACCGGTAAATTTTCCATATGGAACGCTTTCTGTCAACTTATTAGGAAGCTTCTTAATCGGAATGTTTATGTTTTATCTTAATGACAACGAGCTGATAAGCGTTGAAATGAGAATTCTTCTAACAACCGGCTTTTGCGGAGGCTTAACTACTTTCTCAACTTTTGCTTTTGAAACAATAAATTTATTAAAAAATAAAGAATTCTTTTACGCGGGAATTAATATTCTTTCAAATGTTTTACTTACACTTCTGGCATTATTTTTATCATATAAACTTTCAAAAATATTAAGCGGAGTATAAAATGGAACTAAAAAGCGAAGCTAAGCTTGTCAGAATATTCGTCGGCGAATCCGACCTTATTCACCATATTCCAGTCTATGAAAAGATTGTGCAGGAAGCAAGGAAGGTGCATCTTGCGGGAGCTACTGTATTCAAAGGAGTTATGGGATACGGGGGAACGAGTAGGGTACATACTTCTAAAATTCTACGATTGTCTGAAGATATGCCGATGGTAATTGAAATAGTAGATGAGGAAGAAAAAATAAATAAGTTTTTACCTTTGCTACATGATGTTTTTGAAGAAGCAAACTGCGGTGGTTTAATTACAATGGAAAAGGCTGAGATAATTAAATATGTTGTAGGTAATAAAAATAATAAGCCTTGAATAATAAATTTAAATATTTATATATTGCTTTATTTTTATTAGCTTCATTGCTTAATGCACAAGTAAAAGGTGTTAAAAAAGATAAAAATTTATCTCACATTGTTGAGTATGATATTAGCTTGTTTTATTACACAGGTTGGTTGCCATATTCGGCGTTATATTTCTAAGTGAAAAATTATCTTCGCTTCACTGGTTTGGAATTTTACTAATCGGTACAGGCGCAATAATTCTGGCAATTAAGTGAGAAAGCTGCGCCGGTGTTAACTACATGGCGTAAATAACATAAAAATATCACGTTGATAATCGGATTTATTATTTGTACATTTGGCTTGTACAATTGCAAAAGGATGATGAAATGAATACGATTCAAGTAAGTGAGCTTAGAGCGA
>JAJYSI010000236.1 GCA_021793635.1 Bacteroidota bacterium | reverse complement strand
CGTCTTTACAATGGCGAAGAGAGATTGCGATCTGTAAATCTCGGCGGTACCGCAGTCGGAAATTTTATTTCCGCAGAAAGAGATTATGTTTTATCGGTCAATACAGAATTAAGAAAAATTACGGGGCTTCCGATAGCAAAAGCTGAGGATTTGATTGACGCGACTCAAAATCTTGATGTTGTTGTTGAAGTGCATGGGCTAATTAAATCGGGCGCTATTTCACTTATAAAAATTTGCAACGACCTAAGATTATTATCAAGCGGTCCGCAGGGAGGTATTGGTGAAATAAATTTACCTCCTATGCAAGCCGGCTCAAGCATAATGCCGGGGAAAGTCAATCCTGTAATTTTAGAAAATGCCATACAAGTAGCAGAACTCGTTAAAGGGCATGATGTGGTAATATCTAATTTGGCAGGAGCAGGAAATCTTGAACTCAATTCTTTTCTTCCCCTTATTGCTCATTTGTTTCTAAAATCTATGGAAATGCTGAGAGACGTTAATTATAACCTTGCACAAAAATGTATCTCCGGGATTACCGTTAATGTCGAAAGATGTCGCCAGAATTTATTAAACTCGACTGCTACTGCCGCATCCCTAATAACAAAATTTGGCTATGATAAAATTGCAGAAGTAGTAAAATATTCTGAAACGAAAAAAATTCCTTTTATTACCGCTTTAAAAGAAAAAAGAATTCTTAACGATCAAGAACTTTTAGAATTCCTATCAAAACAAATCGGGGCAAAAAATGAACAGCGTTCCTAATTCTGAAAGAAGACATATTGCCTTTGTCGGCAGAAGAAACGTTGGTAAATCTTCTTTGGTAAATGCATTTATCGGGCAGGATTTGTGTATAGTGAGTGAAGTTGCGGGTACTACTACTGACCCGGTAAAGAAAGCAATGGAACTTCTACCATATGGTCCAATTGTTCTTGTTGATACTGCGGGAATCGATGATGCAGGTGAGATTGGTGAAAAAAGGATCAGCAAAACGATTAAGGCAATTTCATCCTCAGATTTTGCAATTGTGGTTTTAGATGCACGCGAACAACTTTCGCCAAAAGAATGGGAATTATTTACCTATCTTAATAAAATTTCAATCCCTTATGTTATAGCTGTTAACAAAATTGAGTTTGGGGTTAACCAGATCCTTCTTTCTGAAATTAAATGGCTTAATGGTACGCACTTTGAGGTTTCGTGCGCTGAGAACGTGGGTATTGATACTTTAAAACGAAAAGTAGTAAGAATGCTTCCAAACGAAATTGGTCCCCCTCTTATTTCCGATCTGGTAAGTCAGGGTGATGTCGTTATTCTTGTTGTGCCGATTGATCTTGGTGCTCCTAAAGGAAGGTTAATTCTTCCGCAGGTTCAAACGATAAGAGAAGCGCTTGATGAAGATACTATCGTTATTGTCGCAAAGGATAAAGAACTTCGCTCGGTGCTTAGTAATTTAAAAAATCCACCGGATATGGTAATAACAGACAGCCACGCAATAATGCGTGTTGCCGCCGATGTTCCGGAAAATGTTAAGCTTACTACTTTCTCCATTTTAATGGCACGGCACAAAGGCGATCTTCAAACTTTTGTTAAGGGGTTAAGGGCAGTTGATGAGCTAAAGGACGGGGATAAAATTTTGATTGCCGAAGCTTGTTCTCATCATGCGCAGGAAGATGATATCGGAAGAGTAAAAATTCCCAGGTGGCTTCGACTTCACACCAAAAAGGATTTGCAGTTTGATGTTAACAGCGGGATTGAATTTCCAAATAATTTAACGGATTATAAACTCATTGTTCATTGCGGCGGGTGCATGTTAACCCGGCGCGCAATGCAAATGAGAATAAAGGAATCACAAATCTTTGATGTACCTATTGTTAATTACGGAGTTTTAATTTCGTACATGCATGGGGCAATTCCTCGCGCACTCCTTCCATTTGATGAAGCGGTTGAAGAATGGGAGAAAAAGTAGAAATTGATGTTATTGACTCATGATACGCAATCTTTGGAGAAGTGGAGTGATAGAATAGACTAATTTTTTCCATTATTTCAACATTCCATTACTCCAAAGGGAAATCCTGCTTAAGGTGACAGTAAAATTAAAAAGAAGAGTGAGGAAGTACCAGTGGAACTCCCGGCATCATCAAAATATATAATACCCACATTGTCAAGCCAACAGAAATAGGGATGGAAAGATTATCATCCGCAAATCCGAAAGAAATATTTTCTACAATAGCTCCAACCGCTGAAGCTATAATCCCAATATAATATTCTATTGCCAATCCGGAAATCTTTGGTGTAAACATTATTACTAAGCAGGCACTAATAAAAAACGCAATGGTTCCTTCCAGACTTTTGGAGAGGAATTTGTGCTTGCCGAATTTCCGTCCGATCAAAGCAGCCATTGAATCGCTAACAATCAAAATTGTAAATGCCGTTATAAAAAAGACTTTCGGAAATATAATCGCACAAATCAAAGCAGAAATGAAAACATAAGTTGCGCCGTTCAAATTCTTTTTCTTATTATCTACCTCGTGACGTCGAAGAAGAAACCCGAAGAATTTATAAAAGAACTTTCCGAAATCAGGGTTGAAATGGCGGCTTAAATCAAGGAATATTGCAAAAGCAGTAATAATGCTCAATATAATAATTGAGTCGGTGTGGGGAATGAAATAATAAAGAATAGGTATTGAAAGAGAACAGAGATGAATTAGTTTTCTAACTACTTCATCTCTGTAATTAATTGTTCCTTGGTCAATTGGAGTCATCTTGAAGTGTTGATTCTTTTGGTTTTCTCTGTTCTATTAGTTTCTTAACATGTTCGGGAATTTCGTCAACATCCTTGATTACCTCACCGTTGCCGTTTTTATTCACAGGCGGAAGTTCTTCACCTTTAATTAGTTTGTCAATCTCATCGCCGTCAAGAATTTCTCTTTCAAGCAATTCCTTTGATAACGTGTGAAGTAGTTCAATATTCTTCGTAAGAATTTTTTCTGCGTCTTGCATTGCTGCCGTAACAATTGCTCTTACTTCTTCGTCAATATCAATTGCGGTTCTTTCACTGTAATCCTTGTGTCGTTGAATTTCCCGTCCTAAAAATATTTCTTCTTCCTTAGCGCCGTAGCTAAGAGGACCCAGCTTGTCGCTCATTCCCCATTCGCATACCATTTTACGGGCAATGCTTGTAGCTTTTTCAATATCATTTCCTGCGCCGGTTGTATAGTGGTTGAAAATAAGTTTTTCTGCAGCGCGACCGCCAAGCGCATAAGTTATAACCGATTCAAGATATTCTTTAGAATAAGTATGTTTCTCATCTATCGGTAAATAGCTTGTAACGCCGAGAGCTCTTCCGCGTGGGATAATTGTAACTTTATGAACCGGATCGGCTTCGGGGAGCATCCTTGCAACAAGAACATGACCAATTTCGTGATAGGCAGTAGTTTTCTTTTCCTCTTCGGAAATGATCATACTTTTTCTTTCCATCCCCATCATCACTTTATCTTTGGCTTCCTCAAAGTCTATCATTTCGACTTTCTTTTTATCTTTTCTTGCAGCCAAAAGCGCAGCCTCATTTACGAGGTTTGCTATATCGGCTCCTGCAAGCCCCGGTGTCCCTTTAGCAAGTACTTCGAGATTCACATCAGGATCAAGAGGTATATTTCTTACATGCACTTTAAATATTCCTTCTCTTCCTTTAACATCGGGACGGTCAACAACTACCTGGCGGTCAAATCTGCCGGGTCGTAAGAGAGCAGGATCAAGAACATCAGGGCGATTTGTTGCGGCAATAATAATTACACCACTGTTTTGTTCAAAGCCATCCATCTCTACTAGAAGCTGATTAAGAGTCTGTTCTCTTTCATCGTGCCCGCCGCCAAGTCCCGCGCCTCTATGTCTGCCTACTGCGTCAATTTCATCTATAAAAATTATACATGGCGCATTTTTCTTCCCTTGATCGAACAGATCTCTAACGCGGCTAGCGCCGACTCCTACAAACATTTCGACAAAGTCTGCTCCGCTTATTGAAAAGAACGGAACGCCAGCTTCGCCGGCAACAGCACGAGCGAGAAGAGTTTTGCCGGTTCCCGGAGGTCCTAGCAACAGGACACCGCGTGGAATTTTTCCACCCAACTTTTGAAACTTGGTAGGCTCTTTTAGGAATTCAATAATTTCGTGCAGCTCAAGTTTTGCTTCGTCTGCCCCGGCAACATCCTTAAAGGTAATTTTTTGATTAGCTTGAGTAATTAATTTTGCTTTACTTTTTCCGAAAGAAAAAATTCCTCGTGTGCCGCCGGCGCCGCCTTGCATTCTCCGCATAACTAAAAACCAAATGCCGATAAGAAAAACCCACGGTAAAAATCCGATTAATATATTCATCCATTCGCTTGATTCTTTATCAAAAGAATAGTTGATGTTTTTACTTTGCCAAACTGCTTCTTGATCTCTAATAATTGGTTCCGGCAGGTAAACAGAAATATATTTAACCTTTGTACTTCGACCGTCAATTGTCATAGCAGTATCTGTCTTGAGTTCTGCTTTGAAATAATAATCGTTAACGTCCGACTTGATAATTTTCGCTTTCATTATCTGGTCTGAATTAATCAATTTCTCATATACACCATATGAGACGGTTGTATAATTTGTGGTGTTGGTTTTGAATAACTGCATAATAATTACTGCGGCTACAATGACCGCGCCCCAACCAAATACCATTCTGATTACTTTTGACCAATCGAAATTATCATCGGGTTTATTTGGACCCATACCTTTTGGATTTTTTTGTGGTGGCTTATTTTCTTTGTTGTTTTCAGACATAAAAAATTTAATTTTGTTAATATCCATTATTTATTAATCTCCGTCACTTAAAACATAAATTGATCTAAGATTCCGGTACTTTTGTGCATAATCCAGTCCATATCCTATTACAAATTTACTTGGAATTTCAAAGCCAATATAATCAATTTTTACATTATATCTAAGGCTTTTAGGCTTTAGCAGAAGCGAGGCTACCCTCATGCTTGCCGGTTTGTGAGGTGCAATAAGTTCTTCAATATATTTCATTGATAAACCGGAATCGACTATATCTTCAACGATTATTATATCTCTGCCGGTTACATCACAATTAAGCTCTTTAATAAGTTTTACAGTGCCGGATGAAATTTTTGCATCACCGTAACTTGATAGCTTGAAAAAGTCTACTTCACAATCTATGTTAACGTTTTTAATTAAATCTGACAGAAATAAAAATGAGCCGTTTAGAACTCCTATAAAAACCGGTACTTTTTCTTTATAATCGTTAGAGATAATTTCTCCTAGTTCCCGGATCCTTTTTTGCAAAACTTCTTCGGTTAAAAGAGGAACAAAACAGTCACTTCCGATTATTAGTTTCTCATTTACGGTGTTATTTAGTTCATGCATAATTCGTAAACCTTTTTTGTGTTATTTGTTATCTTAAATCTGTCGTCTATCCTTAATCCAACTACCCAAACAATCTTATTCCCATTTGTCAGCACAAGTTGATCCTTCTTTTTTGAAGATGGAATTTTTTGCTCAGCTAAAAAGTCGGAGATATTCTTTGTCCCTTTCATACCAAGCGGATAGAATTTATCTCCCGGTCTCCATTTACGTATTTTAAATGAACTTTTAATTTTATCTCCCGAAATATATTCTTTCATTTTGTTTGAAGTATAAACCGGAGAAGTATTTTTAATTTTTTTAATAGAAAAATCTTTACCATTGACATTGATTGACTTCCCTAAGTTTAATTTGATGGCAATTTCTACTTT
>JAJYSI010000235.1 GCA_021793635.1 Bacteroidota bacterium | reverse complement strand
GAGTTCATTTTGTATTGATAAATCCTCGTAGAGGATTAACAAATTCCTTAGTATTAGTGCGAATTTATGATAATTTTATCCTCATTGTTCTAGATATATAAATTCTTAAGTTGACGCCAATGTGCCTGCCGGTAGGCAAGGTTTAGCCGGTGAGAAATCTATAAATATACCCAAAAAGACATAAGGAGAATTATGAAAAACAAAATTTTAACGTTTGCAGTTATAGGTTTTATTGGGGGTTTAGTTTTTATGGGATGTCAAAACACAGAAGAAAAAAATAGCCAACAACCCAATGAAAGCATGGTTGAGACCAAGCCGGATTCTCAGGTTGTTCAGACAAGTTATTCTGATGAGTGGCAAAGTTTCAAAAGTACGTCTGAACAAAAAATCCAGGATAATGGAAATAGTATTGCTGCCTTCAAAGTAAAAATGAAAAAATCAGGCACTAAGATGAAAGCTAAATACAATATCGAAATAGCAAAATTAGAAGCAACAAATCGCGCAATGAAGAAGAAGTTAGAAGAATATAAGAATGATGGAAAAAGCGCTTGGGAAGACTTCAAGTCTGGTTTTAATAAGGATATGGATAAACTTGGAAAAGCAGTTAAAGATTTAACTTCTGATAATGATTAATAGACATTAAAACCATTTTAATTTACAAGAGAACAATCTGCGGAAATCCTTCCCTTCGGGGAAAGATTATTCTCTTATAATAACGTGTCAAGCAACAGAACGAAGTAAGGGAAAATAAAATGAAAATACTGCACATGTTATTTTTTTCGCTTTCTATTTCAGCATTACTTTTTGCGCAAAATAATTTTGTGCTTGAGAGAAAAATCCCGTCAGATCAAAATTCATGGCTTAGCCGTCAGTTATCAAAGAATGAAATAAATCGCTTTTCTAATATTGTCCCTCATCCAAATGAGACATCATTAGCTGATACTATCAATACTTCTTTGACGGATACTATGAAGTACAATATGTACGGTGATTTACTGAATGATGATCCTGTCTATAACAAAAGAACTCCTTTGTGGAATCCGGTCGTTAAGATTACTATCGAAAATGCGCTCTTAAATTTGGTTGATCATTATGCTATGCATTTTGATTGGGCGGTAGTGGGTTTCTCTACATGGAATCGAACTTTCTTACATTCAGGCTTCCCCTGGAATAATGGATGGAATTGGGACAATGATAGGTTTGGTAATGACTTTTTACTTCATCCTTATACCGGGGCTGGATATTTTAATGAAGCGCGAGCCTCTGGGTATAATTTTTGGGAGTCTTCTGCATTTACTTTCTTCGGCGCATATGAGTGGAAGTTATTCGGAGAAAATGATGGTCCGGCGAAGAATTCTTTGATCGCTACAACTCTCGGCGGGATGTTTCTTGGCGAAACATTGTACAGATTAGGATCGGACGTAATCGACGAAAGAAGTACGGGCTTAGAAAGAGTCGAAAGAGAAATTGCAGCATTCTTTATTAGCCCTGGCAGATCTTTCAGTAGATTTTTTGATGGAAAATTATTCAATCATCTCACGGCAGATGTTTATCAAACAGAACCACTTAACATAACATTAGCCGCCGGTTATCATAGGGTAAATGAAGGGACAGCAATTGAAAATGCGTCATCTAACAGCCTTATTCTCGATATGATTCTCGATTACGGAAACCCTTTTGAAAAAATATCCAGGAAACCTTTTGATTATTTCAATCTCCGTGCGGACCTCGATTTTGGAGTGGGAAGAAAAATTGTCTCTAATATAACAGGCTATGGCATTTTATATGGCAGTAATATTCAAAGCGGCAAATTGGAAACCTTAGCGGGGATATTTCAACACATGGACTATTTTGATAATAATACTTTTGAATTGGGTACTTTCGCTTTTGGACCGGGAATAATTTCTAAGCTGCCAATGAGCAATAACTCTAGTATTTATACTGATCTTCATCTCGGTATAGTCCCTTTTGGCGCACTCAGTAAACGATATGGGTCTATTGATACTACTCAGATTGGGGACTTCAATTTCGTCGGCGGAGCGGAATTAAAACTTGAAAGCAATTACAATATTGGCGGATGGGTTGATCTTTCGTTTATAGGCTACTACTGGTGGCTTCATACTTATAAAGGAATTGCAGGAAATGCCTATGTCGGATTAATCAGACCCAGAATTACATTCAAGGTTTTTAACAATTTAAGCATTGGAATTGAACATATGATATACTACAGCGATAGATACCCGCGAGACTTTACAAGCGTCCATACCGTAAGAACAGAAGAAAATATTTTCTTTCAACTATTCTTAGAAGAGTTCAAATTTAAAAAGTAGTCTGATTTATTTTCAGTAACAAGCAAATAATTTAATGGACAGAAACATGAAAAAGATATCTTTAGTAATCATTTTGACAATCCTATGGGGAAATTCCCTATTAGCACAAGATACCTCGTCACAGGATTCCAAACAAAGTTTTAAATATACTTTTTCTCAATTCGGACGTGAAACTGTTGACTTCGTAAAACAGCCTGCTAAATGGGATGGAAGCGATTGGCTAACTATTGCTCTGGTGGGCGCCGGAACTTTTCTTGTTGCGCAAGCGGATCAACCAATTCGCACTGATGTTTTAAAAGATCAAAGGTATTACTATAGCGCCCCGATTGTAGCCGGAAGAGTCTGGGCAGAAATATATTCACCAGTAATATTGTTTAGCGGATTTGCAGCATTTTCTCTTTTAACTAATGATATCGGCACAAGAAAAATCGCTTATGAAATTGGACAAGCATCTCTTTATGCAGGAGCGCTTTCCTTTGTCTTAAAACTTATAATTGGTAGATCGAGACCTTACTTAAACGAAGGTAACAGTTTTTTCCGTCCCTTCTCTTCTATTTTTAACCAGGATAATAAATCAATGCCAAGTGGTCACTCCACGGTAGCATTCATACTTTCAACCGTCCTTTCAAGGAATGCCAAGTCACCCGTTTTGAAAGTGCTGGCTTATTTACCGGCAGTTCTCACAATGATTTCCCGCGTTTATCAAGATCAACACTGGGTATCAGATACTTTCGCAGGCGCTGCGCTTGGTTATTTTGTTGCTACATGGGTAGTCGATCAGCATGAGCAAAGCAATTCGCCCATAAAAATTACATCGGCATTCCCTCTCACTATTAGTGTCGCTCTAAACTAAGTCAAAGAAAGTTTTTTATAAGTAATATCAATTATTAAAATAGGAATTTGTAAAATGAATAAAACAAACGATAGACACTCTGTCAAAGCTTTTTCCAAAATAGTAATAAGTTTTTCAAATTCTGCATTCGGAAAATGGATTATAAATAACAATACGAAAAATAGTTCTAAACGATTAGCTGCACTAAAGCAGTCAGTGGAAGGTTCAAGCTCTAATTACTTCCGATTTTGGTGCCGCTCTCATAATGCTATACTATAAAAAGAATTTTAATAAGACAAGATTGAACATAACAATTATAACGGAGGACAATCATGAAAGGTAATGAAAAATTACTCGCAATTCTTAATCAGCGCTTAGCTGATGAACTAACTGCAATTAACCAGTATATGGTTCATTCAGAAATGTGCAGCAATTGGGGGTATGAAAAACTCCACGATGCGATAGAAAAGCAGGCAATGGATGAAATGCACCATGCGGAATGGCTTATCCAGCGTATTATTTTCCTTGAGGGAGTTCCTGCTGTTTCTAAGTTAAATCCGGTGAAGATCGGAAAGACGGTGCTCGAGATGGTTAGCAACGACCAGGACGCAGAAATTATGGGATTAATAGCTTACAATGCGGCTATTAAACTTGCCCATGAAGTATCTGATGAAGGTAGTGCCGATCTGCTGACAAAAATACTCAGAATGGAAGAGGAACATGTCGATTGGGCAGAAATCCAGCGGGCACAGATTGATCAAATGGGGGTTGAAAATTATTTAACAAATCAGTCTGAAAGTGAAGTAAGGAAATGATTATGAAGACAAAATATCTATTTATCTCGATGATCCTGATTATCGCTTTGACATTATCCGTTTATGGACAGTCTAAATACAAAGAGAAAACAAAGTCTGTTGTTAAGAAAAACGATATCTCAAGCGTGATGGGTAAACCGGTTTTCGAATTAACCGTAGATAGTCTTAATACAAAGGTATGGATATTAACCCAATGGAAGTATCAGGAAATGATGAAGACACATATGGGCAAGACTATGGGTAAGATGAAAACTGATAACAAAACGATGAATAAAGAGACAAAGAATGCTGCAATGAGCGGTACAAATTACTTTATATTTGACGTAACAAATATTAGAAATGGGAAAGAATTCGCCGACACTAGCGCCAAGGTTGAAATTGTTTCCCCTTCAAAGAAAGTATCTTCCGTAATTCTTCAGCCTATGATGAATCACTTCGGCGCCGGTGTATCGCTGGAAGAAAAAGGAGAATATCTGTTTACTATTAATCTCAATATTGGTTCGGGATACAAGACTACCCAATTTAAATACAGGGTAAGGTAGCAAATATTATGTATAATGATAATTTTATTTTATACCTGGAATCCCCGCTCGGAAGATTAGATTATGGAACTTATTTTTTTCCTTAAGGGAATTCTTATTGGTTTTGCAATGGCAGTTCCAATTGGACCCATTGGAATTATGTGTGTCCGTAAAACACTTACAGAAGGACGGTTACGCGGACTAATAATTGGTCTTGGAGCCGCAACTGCGGATTTACTTTATGGTTGTGTTGCGGCATTCGGTCTTACATATATTTCAAATGTGATTACTTCTGAGCGGATATGGATACGACTACTTGGAGGAATGCTCCTTCTATTTCTTGGAGTAAGAACATATCGCACCCGACCTGCCGATCCTAAGTTGCATATCCATAGCAGCGGATTGCTGGGTTCATATTTTTATATTGTTTTTCTTACACTAACTAATCCCCTAACTATCTTTGCATTTATTGCAGTGTTTGCAGCTCTTGGGCTAGCAAATGAAGTTAATATTTTTTCCGGATTAGCCCTTGTATTAGGAGTTTTTACAGGATCAAGTTTTTGGTTCCTGCTTCTCAGTTCAGGTGTCACGCTATTTAGAAAGAAATTAGATATTATCGGACTGCGATGGGTAAATAGAATTGCCGGTATTTTAATAATTCTTTCCGGTGTTATTGCTATAGTAAGTATTATCTAGTATTGCCATTTAAATCTTTGATTTTTCTGTCAAGATATTTCAAATTTGTTTTACATATTCCATGTTCCATCAAACATATTCCATTGCGGCTTGCCGCGCTATGAATATTGTCTTATCCCCTTCAAATTTTTCATGGAAGAACTTTTAGAATGATATTACAAAAACCTGGCATTCCCGCCTCTCCGGTATTCCATCTCTCTAAGTGTTGAGTAAGTGAAGCTAGCTAAAAGATGTAGTCCTTTTTTCATCCCTTTGGTCGATTGTATATAGACCATAAATAGTTGCATCTTGTTGATGTAATGAGTAAAGAATTGTTCAACAATAGTATAGGCAGATGTTATTACAGTTGCGCCATGTATATTGGTTCTTTTGCATAGAGATATTGCATTACTGCCGGTGCAGAAAATTACTTTTAATGAATTAATTGAATTATTATGCATAAATATTATTTTTACTTTTAAGCGAAATAAGACTATGAAAAAAATAAGATTATTACTCATCGAAGATAACCGCTTACTTCGGGATGGGATCCTTTCAATTCTTAAACCTCAGAAGGATATTGTTATAATCGCCGCATCCGGAGATGGTAAGAACACTCTTGTAAAAATAAAACAGTTAAAACCA